>JBFOLS010000695.1:0-3918 GCA_040830225.1 Leisingera sp. | reverse complement strand
GGGTTGTGGACAGCGACGTAGTGGGTGTTGGCGGGTAGGAGTGAGAATTTGCCGCATCAAGCCCCCCCCCGCCGAAGCCAGAAAATGGGTGATATGTTCCCGGGGGGACCTGCCGTACCCGCAAACGGCCCGCCCCACGCGCCCGCCGTTGTTCTCATTCACGGACTGGGGCTGAACCGGGATTGCTGGCAGTGGACCGCGCCCGCCCTGCTGGAAGCAGGTTTCAGGGTCATTGCCTATGATCTGTACGGCCATGGCGGCAGCGCCCTGCCGCCAGCCCCGCCGTCGCTGCCGCTGTTTTCCCGGCAGCTGTCCGGAGTTCTGGACTATTTCGGCTGCAGCCAGGCAGCAATTGTTGGCTTCTCACTCGGAGGCATGATCGCCCGGCGGTTCGCCCAGGATCACCCTCATAGGGCCGCTGCCACGGCCATTCTGTTTTCACCGCACAAGCGCACAGCCGAGGCACAGGCAGCTATCCTGAAACGGGTTGAGCTAGCCCGCGAAAACGGCCCCCGTTCAACTGTTGAAGCGGCGCTGGAGCGATGGTTCACCGAAGCCCACCGTGATGCCAACCCTGAACAGATGGATTTGGTCCGCAGCTGGGTCTTGGCCAACGATCCAGCGGTCTATCACCATATCTACCGCGTGCTTGCTGACGGGATCGACGAAATCGTGGAGCCAAGCCCGGTTCTTTGCTGCCCTGCGCTGGTGATGACCGGAGAGGAGGACTTTGGCAACGGCCCTGAAATGTCCCGGGCCATCGCCGCCGAAATTCCCGGGGCTGAACTGCATATCCTCAAAGGGCTCAGACATATGGCGCTGGCCGAGGACCCGCAGGCCGTCAACGCCCCTCTCACTGATTTTCTGAACAGGGTCTGCACAGGGAGCGCTGCAAAATGACCGCACAAACTCAGGCAAAAGGCATCCTTCATGGCATCCGGGTTCTCGACCTGTCGCGTATGCTGTCCGGCCCCTATTGCACCATGATGCTGGCCGATCACGGCGCCGAAGTGATCAAGATCGAAGGTGCCGCAGGCGACACCAGCCGGTCCAACGGTCCCTGGCGCGACGATGATCCCGGCCGGGAGATGGCAGGGTATTTCGTCAGCCTCAATCGCAATAAAAAAAGTGTGCAGCTGAACCTGAAGACCCCCGAAGGCCAAGAGGCGCTGAAACGCCTGGTGGCCGGTGCCGACGTGCTGGTGGAAAACTTCCGCCCCGGGGTGATGGAGCGGCTCGGCCTCGGGTATGAAATTCTTGCCCAAGTCCGCCCCGGCCTGGTTTATGCCGCGATCCGCGGGTTCGGCGACCCGCGCTCAGGCGAAAGCCCCTATGCCAGTTGGCCCTCCTACGACATCGTTGCCCAGGCAATGGGCGGTATCCTGTCGCAAACCGGCCCTGATCCGGACACCCCTTGCAAAGTGGGCCCCGGTATCGGCGACGTCTTTGCCGGCATGATGATGAGTTTTGGCATCATGGCAGCATTGCGCCAGTCGGAAGCAACAGGCGAGTCCCAATTCCTTGATGTCGGCATGTATGACGCGATCCTCAGCTTGTGCGAACGCGCCGTCTATCTTCACGACATTGCAGGCAGCGTGGCGGGTCCCGAAGGCAATGATCACCCTCTGCTGGCGCCCTTCGGGCTGTTTCCCGCCCGCGACGGGCAGGTGGCTATCGGCATTGTCGACGACAGTTTCTGGCAGGCTCTTGCAAGCGCCATGAACCGGCAGGACCTGGCCGCTGACCCCCGGTTTGCGACCCGTTCCCAGCGGGCGCAGCACACGGCGGTTCTGCGGCAGGAGGTGTCCGCCTGGACCTCTGCCCGTAGCAAGGCTGAGCTGACTGCAGCCCTTGGCGGCGTGGTTCCTTTCGGGCCGCTCAACACGGTTGCGGATATTTTTGCCGACCCGCACGCAGCTGCGCGGGGATTGCTGGCCAAGGTTCCGCATCCCAATCCGGGCGCACGCCCGTTTACGGTTGCAGCCAATCCGCTGCGGTTTGGCAGCGCTCCCCTGCCCGAACCTCAGGCCGCACCTCGGCTGGGCGCCGATACCGAGCACTATCTGTCGGAGGCTGCACCACTCCAGATAAGTGATGACCGCAAGCGGGCATTGCGTAACGCATTCGGAGCTTTTCCGACCGGAGTGACTGTCGTCACCACCCGCCAGTGTGACGGTACGCCGCGCGGGTTCACCGCGAACTCCTTCACGTCAGTATCGCTGGATCCGCCGATGCTGCTGATCTGCCTTGCCAAGACGGCGCATAGTTGCCAAGTCTTCACCGAAGCGCCCCGTTTTGCAGTCAACATACTGGCAGAGGATCAAAAGGAGATTTCCAATCTCTTTGCTTCGCGCAGCCCCAGCAAATTCGCTGAGTCCAGCTGGCGCACCGGTTCTTCGGATGTACCGCTTCTGGACAACACGCTGGCCTGGTTCGAGTGCACGCGGCACCGTCTGGTTGATGCGGGGGATCACCTGATCCTGATCGGCACTGTCTCAGCATTTGATGCCGCCGATGGCAATCCGCTGGGGTACCACCGCGGCGGCTATTTCTCGCTGGGCGTCGGGGACAACCTCGTCGAGGCTGCTGCCAAGCACAGCCCCGTGCGGCTGAGCGCGCTGTTGCGCATCGGCGGCGAGGTGCTGCTGCGGGAAGAGCTGGACGGCTCGTTCACGGTTCCCAAGGCTCCGCCAGGGGCCTCAACGCAGGATGCACTGCTTCGCCATCTTACTGCTCTTGGGCTGACACCTGGATCACAGGCGCTTTACGCCGTTTATGATGATACCGATGCCGGGTTCCTGGGTGTTGTCTTCCGCGGCAATGCGACGGGCAAAGCGCCGTCTGGACATCGGCTGTTTCCGATCCAGGGTATCCCCCTGGACTGCGTGCCGGACCCCGCTGAGCGCAGCATGCTGGAACGTTATGCCGAAGAAACCCGTATCGAAGGCTTCGGCATCTACCAAGGCAACACCGCCAGCGGCACTGTGCATCAGCTCTCACCTTCCTGACTTCGTGAACCAAGGAGATTTCATGCTTCCCGAACTACGCAAAATCGTCACCTTTGACGAAGATATCTACCGTGACGGCGACAAGCCCGCAGACCCGGTTCTGCGGATGATCGGCGTCGCCGCCGTTGTCCGCAATCCCTGGCACGGTAAAGGCTATGTCGAAGATCTAAAACCCGAAATTAACCGTATGGCCCCGGTGCTGGGTGAGGTGCTGACAAACCGGCTGACCAGTTTGGCGGGCGGTGCTGGCAAAATCGAGGCTTATGGCAAGGCCTGCGTTGCAGGATCCGATTGCGAGCTGGAACATGCCTCGGCGCTGATCCACACGCTGAAATTCGGCAACTTTTACCGTCAGGCTGTGGGGGCAAAAACCTACTTGGGATTCACCAACAGCCGCGGTCCGGCTGGCATTCAGATCCAGGTGCCGATGATGGACATTCACGATTCCGGCCGCCGGTCGCATTACCTGACATCTCAGTTTTCAATCTATGACGCGCCGGGGCATGACGAGCTTGTTGTCGCTTTGGCAGCCGCCACCGGCGGCCGGCCGCATCATCGGATCGGCGACCGATATTCGGACCGGGAAGAAATTGGTGCGGACATCGATAATCCCGCGCGTGTCTGATTGATTTTAGGTCTGCCTAATAAGGCAGCCGCCCAAGACCCTGCTTCGCTTCTTGCAACGGGAGACCATTGCTGGCGTTGCAGGGTACGGACGGTACAGACCTGCCCTTATTAGCGGAGCGGGTGAGTAACCACGGAGAAGGTCGCGACTGCCCAAGAATGCGTGACGCCAGCCGGTAAACAGACGGCAACTCAGTTTGCAGAGTCCGTTTGCAGAGCAATGCGAACCTTTGAAACGCGAATGCAGCGAACGGCACCCCTGATCCCGGTGGCCTGCAAAGCCTCT
>JBFOLS010000694.1:0-4554 GCA_040830225.1 Leisingera sp. | reverse complement strand
TGACAGCGCCGGTGTGGAGATTGATGCGGGTGCAGGCGACGATACGGTCACCTTTGGCGCCGGTAACGACTCCATTACCAGCGGCAGCGGCTATGATGAACTGATCCTGACCAGCTCCGGCGGTATCGACACTGTCAGCGACTTCAGCATCGCTGATGATGACAGTGACGGCTTTTTCAATGATCAGCTTGATGTGTCCGCCCTGACCGGGGGGACCGGGCCCAGCGGGGCCATTCGCGCTTGGGATGTTTCTGTAACCGATGATGGTTCGGGCAATGCCCTGCTGTCCTTCCCGAGCGGTGAAAAGCTGGTTCTGGAGGGGGTCGCCCCGTCCCAGATCTCAACCGCGCCGCAGCTCTATTCTGCGGGCATCCCTTGTTTCACGCCTGAAGTCATGCTTGCCACAAGGCGCGGTGCGGTGCCTGCTGGCCAGATCCAGCTGGGCGATCTGCTGCAAACCGCTGACAATGGGTTCCAACCGGTGATCTGGGTCGGAAAACGCACACTAAGCCCGGCAGAACTGGCGCAAAGCCCTCACCTGCTACCCTATTGCCTTCGTCCCGGGGGGCTGCTGTCTCCTGAACGGCCAATGCTGATCTCACCGCAGCACCGTCTGCTGGTCGGGCGAAAGGCCTTTGGCCGAGAGGCGCGCTTTGGTGAAAGTTTCCTGCCGGCAAGGCTGCTGGCAGAAGCCGACCAGGCGTGCAGGCAGCAGGTAGCGGCAGACGGGCCTGTTACCTATGTGCACCTCATGACCGAGCGGCATGAAGTGATTTTTGCTGAAGGCATTGCGACGGAGACTTTTTGGCCCGGTCCCGAGGCGATCCGCGGATTGACCATTGAAGACACGCGGGAACTGTTTGGCCTCTTCCCGGAATTGGCCGCCGTTCATGGGCTGGCTGGTGAAAACGGAAGAGTGCATGTCCGCAGGACCTATGGGGACCTCGCCCGCCATGCTCTCAAGCGGAGCGACTTGCATTTCCTGTGTCCTGCCTGATCAGGCTGTTGCCTGAAAGAGGGCAATTCGCTCCTGACAACGCGTGCCGTTTATCGCTTGCTGTAAAATAGCACGGCACTCGCTCTTGCTGGTAATGTTCTGAAAAGTGGTACCGCTGGGATTACAAAGATGGCCTGACTGGGTGAAGTGCGGGTGTTCAGGCAAGGCGCAGCCTGGTTGCAAATAGTGGGCTGGCGCGGCGATTGCGAGGCCCCGTCTGCCGGGCGAAGTTCCCAAGCGGCTGCCGCCTATGCACTGCCAGTTTGCCAAGCAATGAGGAAGCGCCGAAGTGTTTGAGCGGTCGGGCATTGCTTCCGGTGCTGTTTGAACTGGTGTCGTGCCAATGTGCTGATTTTGAAAGGTAATCACGCAGCTGGAAAGGGGCTGAGGGCCGGTTCGGCAGATTAACAATTTTCTGTTGGTTTCACGGTACTCCGATTGTGACTTAGACAGAATCATAGACGCGCGGAGTACTCTCATTGTTTTTCAAGACCAAGAAGGCCAAACCCGCCACCCGGAATGACGGGGCACAGCTTATTGCAGATGTGGCGGACCTCACTCAAGCGATGATCCAGTTCAAGCCGGATGGCACGATCCTGACGGCAAACGCCAATTTCCTTGCTGTGATGGGATACCGGCTGGAGGAAATCGAAGGCCGGAATTATTCGATTTTTGCAGACGACGAAACCGCTGCTAGCGCCGGCTACAAGGCATTCTGGCAGGATCTGGCAGAGGGGAAGGTTGTGCGCGGCCAGGTGCAGCGTCTGACCAAGGACGGCTCCACCGTCTGGCTGCAAGCAGCTTATGCTCCGGTGAAAGGGGAAGACGGTGCGATCGACCGGGTTGTGACGGTTGCCACCGACGTCACTGTGCGCCGTCTGGGTCTGCAAGAGATTGCCAAGGGCTTGGAAGCGATGAGCCAAGGCGATCTCGGTGCCCGGGTTAAACTGTCCGACCAGCCTGACATCGGCGCGCTGGGCGAAGCGTTTAACCGTTCAGCTGAGCAGCTGGAAAATGCGCTGGGCGCGGTGACGCAGGTGTCCGGAGCGGTCGGCCGAACTGCAAATGAGATTTCGAAATCTGCCGACGATCTGTCGCAGCGCACCGAAAGCCAGGCTGCCACGCTGGAGCAGACTGCCGCGGCAATTGAGGAATTGACGGAAACCGTGCAATCCTCTGCGGAAGGCGCAGAAAAGGTCGAGGGGATCGTTAAGGACGCCAAGTCCACTGCCGAGCACAGCGGACAGGTCGTCAACAGCGCCATTGAAGCGATGTCGCAGATCGAAACGTCCTCCGAAGAGATTGCCAAAATTATCGGCATGATCGACGATATCGCTTTTCAGACTAACTTGCTGGCGCTGAACGCCGGAGTGGAAGCTGCACGGGCAGGCGAAGCCGGCCGAGGCTTCGCTGTTGTGGCGTCCGAGGTGCGGGCTCTGGCGCAACGTTCCGCCGGCGCGGCAGGCGAGATCAAGCAATTGATCGGTCAGAGCAAGCAGCAGGTGGCCAGCGGCGTCGATCTGGTAGGCAAGACCGGCGAAGAACTGCTGCAGATCATCGAAAGCGTTGGCACCATCTCGTCACATATCAGTCGGATTGCAGCTGGCGCCAAGGAGCAGGCAGCCTCGCTGGGAGAGATCAATCAGGGTGTCTCACAGCTGGATCAGGTGACCCAGCAGAATGCCGCCATGGTGGAAGAAACCTCGGCTGCCAGCCGTTTGCTGTCCACGGATGCCAGTCAGCTGACCCGGGAAGTGGCCAAGTTCAAAACCGGCGCAATCCCGGATCCTGCCCCGGTGGCGGAGGTTGTGCCGTTCCAGCCTGCCGCGGCTCCGGCTGCACCAGCGTCTGCAGGGTTTTCAGATGCGCCGCTGGCCGCGGCCCAGGGCTGGGACGACTTCTGACACCGCAGCCAGGCTTTTGTCCTTGCGGCAAAAGGGATTGCGTAAATTGATGTGTTGACACTCCCCGTCTGCGCCGCAACGCTGACGCCGAAAAAGACGGGGTGATTACATGACCAGCCAGGACGCGCAAGCTTACCCGCTGGTCCGGCGGGCCGGGCTGAACGGGATGCTGGTGAGCTTTTCCGGCAGTTTGAGTGAACCCTCGAACCGCGCTGCGATTGCATTCCGCAGCGCGGTGGAGGCGCTGGAGCTGGAAGGCGTGGCTGAGACGATGGCATCTTTGGCTTCAGTCTTTGTCCGCTTTGATCCAAACGTGCTGCCGCATGCCAGGCTGGACGGGAAACTGCAGGAACTTCTTGCGGAACAAGACTGGAGCCGGGCGGTTTTGCCCGCCGGGCGCCGTTTCTGGCGGGTGCCGACGGTCTATGGCACCGATCTGGCGCCGCAGCTGGCGGAAGCCGCGGATGCGGCCGGCATGAGCGAAGCGCAGGCAATTGACAGCCTGGGGACTGCACGGGTCCGGGTGCTGACCATCGGTTTTGCTCCCGGACAGCCGTATCTGGGGTCGCTGGGGCCGGAGTGGAACCTGCCGCGCCAGACCGGGCTTACCCCGATGGTGCCGCGCGGTGCGCTGGTGCAGGCGATCCGCCAGTTCGTTTTGTTTGCAACTTCCGCACCGACCGGCTGGCGCCATGTCGGTCAAACCGGGCTGACGCTGTTTCAGCCAGAGGCGGAACATCCGTTTGCTTTGCGCCCGGGCGATGAGATGATGTTTGAGCCGTTTTCCAAGCCGGATTTCCTGAAGCATTGCGAAGAGGACCCGCTGCGCGGCGGTGCCATTGTATCGGAGATTGCCGCATGAGCGGGCTGCGGATTCTGCGGATCGGGCCGGTCGCCTCGGTCCAGGATTCGGGCCGACCCGGACTTCTGGGGCAGGGAGTGTCCCAGGGCGGCGCCGCTGATAGCCTGGCCCTGGCCGAAGGTGCGGCGCTGCTGCGACAGAGCCCGGGACTCGCCGCCTTGGAAATGGGGGGGATGGGCGGTGAGTTTGAAGCCATTGGCCCCGTGCGCATCGCGCTGACCGGGGCGCCGATGGCGGCAGCGCTGGATGGAGAGGTCCTGGCGTGGAATGCGTCGCACCGGTTGGCCGCCGGGCAAATACTATCAATCGGAGCGGCCCGGTCAGGCGTCTACGGTTATCTGCATCTGGGTGGCGGTGTCGCAACAGAACCGCTTCTGGGTTCGCGTTCGGTGCATCTGATGGCCGGTTTGGGGCAGGCTGCGCAAGCGGGCAGCATTTTGCCTGCGGGCCCGGATCCCGGCAGTGAAACCGGTCTGTCATTGCTGGCTGAAGACCGGTTCCAAGGCGGTGAAATCCGTATTGTCGAAAGCTTCCAGAGTCATCTGTTTCCCGCAGAAGTCCGGGCCCGTTTTGCGGTCACGGACTTTAGCCGGGGCAGCAGGGCCAACCGGATGGGGGTCGAGATGGTTTCCGACGGTGAAGGTTTTGCGGCAGAAGGGCAGCTCAACATTCTGTCAGAGGTGATCCTGCCCGGTGATGTGCAGATGACAGGCGACGGCAAGCCGTTTGTTCTGCTGCGCGAATGCCAGACCACCGGCGGCTATCCAAGGATCGGCACCGTACTGCCCTGC
>JBFOLS010000693.1:0-2044 GCA_040830225.1 Leisingera sp. | reverse complement strand
TGGAAGACGGCGGCCACGGCGGCAATCTTGGTGCCAAAGCCCAGCAGCATGGTGATCAGACCGAGGAGGCTGACGGTGGAAAACGCCAGCAGCGCCTTGAGGTCATCCTTGAACAGCGCGATCACTGCGCCGATAAGCATGGTCACAAGACCCGGGGCTGCGACGATATAGAACCATTCGGGCGTGCCGGCCCGAACCGGCGAGAGGCGCGGCCTCAGGAACAGCACGGCCTTTACCATGGTGGCTGAGTGCAGATAGGCCGAGACCGGTGTTGGCGCGGCCATCGCGTGCGGCAGCCAGAAATGGAACGGGAACTGTGCCGATTTGGTGAAGGCGCCGAGAAGGATCAGGATCAGCGCCGGCAGGTAGAGGTCCGAGGATTGGATCGCTTCCTTGTTCTGCAGAATGACGCTGAGGTCGTAGGAGCCTGCGATATGCCCCAGCATCAGCATGCCGGCAATCATCGCGAGGCCGCCGGAACCGGTGATGGTCAGCGCCATGCGCGCGCCCTGGCGGCCTTCGGGCAGGTGCTTCCAGTAGCCGATCAACAGGAAGGAACTGAGCGAGGTGAGTTCCCAGAACACCAGCAAAAGCAGGATGTTGTCGGACAGAACGATCCCGACCATCGCGCCCTGGAACAGCAGGAGATAGCTGTAGAACTGCCCCATTGGATCCTCGCGCGACAGGTAAAACCGTGCATAGAGGATGATCAGCAGGCCGATGCCGAGGATCATTGCCGCAAACAGGAAACCCAGGCCATCTAGGAAGAAATGCGCGTTGAGGCCCAAGGCCGGCAGCCAGTCGACGGCGGCAAAAACCGTTTCGCCACGGAATACGGCGGGGATATGCAGCATCAGGCCGGTGAAGGCGAGGAATGTGGTCAGCCCGGCAGCAGAGGCCGCAGCATTGCGCCCGGCGCGGATCAGCAGCGCGGGGAAAACGGCTCCGAGAAATGGCAGGGCCGCAATCAGGAATAGGGACACGTGCAGGTCTCCTGTCGGGTTGGCGCGTCGTTTTTGAACCAGTGCTAAGCAATTTTCCCGCTCAGAGCCAGCCCCGCTGCCCGGGATGCGGTAATAATGCCGCAGGCTGAAGCGGATTGAATACGCTTTACACGGGCATAATTGGTCAGCGGAGGCGCAATAACAAGAACTTGACCGCCGGAATCGGCCTGTTTCAGGTGATAGAATCTGCGCAGCCTGCTAGAGCAGAAGGAAAGCACCGGCTGCAGGCCGGGCTGTGGAGCTGCTGCAGAGGAAAAATGACCGGTTCATTTGCGGATCATCCAAGGCATACACGGCGTTTTGCGCTGCTGGGCGGCATCGCGGCTGCCGCCGCTGCGGGCGTCTGGTGGCAGCGCAGGCAGCCCCCTGACCATGATCACCCGCGGCTGACTGCGGCCGAAGCTTTTGCTGCGGCCTGGGAGGGGGAAGTAACCCTGGTGGATATCCGCACGCCGCAGGAGTGGCGCAGTTCGGGCGTGCCGGTGGGCAGTCATCAGATCGACATGCGCCGCGAGGATTTCATTGCCGCTTTGCAAGCCGCGGCCGGTCCGGATCCTGCGGCGCCGGTGGCGCTGATCTGTGCCCGCGGTGTGCGGTCGGCGCGGCTGACGCTGGCTTTGGCAAAAGCAGGGTTCACCAATGTAGTGGATGTGCCGGAAGGCATGCTTGGCTCCAGTGCCGGTCCCGGCTGGATCGCCGGCAACCTGCCAGTGGCCCGGTGGGAGGGATGATGAAAGCTTTGAAAGCCAGTGCTGCCGCTGCTGCGCTGATCGCCCTGTGGGGCAGTGCGGCCGCAGCGGGCTGCGGCGCAGAGCCCGAAGCCTGCGAGATCGAGGGCGGTAGTTATCATATCCTGCTGCCCGCAAAAGCAGGAGGGCCAGTACCGGTTGTCATGTTCTTGCATGGTTATGGCGGCAGCGGCAGCCAGGTGCTCAGGAACAAGGCGCTGACCGAAGGGCTTACCGGGCGCGGATATGCAGTGATTGCGCCGGAAGGCCGAAGGCGCGATGGCACCGGTCCGCAGAACTGGGGGTTTGGCC
>JBFOLS010000692.1:0-2894 GCA_040830225.1 Leisingera sp. | reverse complement strand
CTGGCCGAGGAAACGGACTTTGCTCCCAAACGGCGCCATTAGCGTTTCCACCTTGGGCCGTCCCGGGCCGTCGCCGGCAATATCAAGCCTCCAGCTGCCCGGCAGATGCGTCAGGGCCTCGGCGATGATGCGGTAGGAATGAAGCTTGTCGCCTTCCCGCATCATGCCTGCGGCCAGCATCGGGCCGTCCAGTGTTGATTTGCCGGGCAAGGCCTCAAGCGGCAGGAAGGGCGGCAGATGGGTGAGGGTCTGGCCGCCGCAGCGGTCGCGGTTCAGGGCGAAGCGGTCCTGTTCGGTGAAATAGAAAATCGCAGCTGCTGCATCGGCGGCGGCGTGGGCAGCTTCGGCAAAGCCGCTCCAAGGCCCGGTCAGGCGTTTCTTGGCGCGGGTGGACTCGATCTGCACATAGGGAATGCCGCGGGCGCGTGCCACGGCGGGGCCAATCAGGTCCGGGGCTTTGTAGTAGTTGTGATAGGTGACCCAGAGATCCGTCTCAGGCATCTCCCGTATCAGCCTTGCGGTTTCTTCATCAGCCCGCTGACGCATCTCTGCCTGAATTTCAGCATTGCCGCGTTTGTCATAAACCCTGAGGTCGGAGGCCAGTTGCACGTCGGCCCCGCTACCGCTGAGCAGCCCCATCAGGTTGCGGGCGATCTCGCGGTCGCCGGAGGGCACCGGGTGGTGCGGCGGTTTCATCGGCGCGTAGAAGGCGACCCGCTTTCCGGCTCCCGGCGGCATCGGCCTCAGCCGTCCTGCAGCATCGCAGTCAGCCGCTTCGAGAGCTGGGCAATGCCGGGGTCCATGACGAAGTCGGTGCGCAGGCGGGTGAGCGCCGCATCTGCCATCTCTGCCAGCTTCTGCGGATGGCGCGCAGCATAGAGCAGAGTTTCGGCCAGCGCCTCGGGGCTGTCCTCGCTCAAGAGGCCATGGGTGCCATGGTCAATGAATTCGGGAATTGCTGAGACCGGAGTCGACAGGATCGGGAGGGTTTGCGAGGCGGCCTCCATCAGCACGTTGGGCAGCCCGTCCCGGTCGCCGTCGGCCGCAACCCGGCTAGGCAGAACAAACAGGTCGGAGGAGCGCATCGCCTCGATCACCTCGGGCTGGTCGCAGGCGCCGCGCCAGGTGATGCGGTCTGCAATGCCTGTATCCTCAGCGATACCCTGCAGCAGGTCGCCCAATCCGCCGCCGCCGATATGGGTCCAGTGCCAGTCGAGGCTGGCCGGCAGCAAGGCGAGGGCGGCGATCAGGCGGTCGAACCCCTTTTTCTCCACCAAGCGGCCGACGGACATGAAATGCACCGGATCCTGCGGCAGGCGCTGCGTGCGCTCAGGCGGATCAGGGAAGCGGGAGAGGTCGAGGCCGTGATAGACCAGATCGACCCGCTCCGGCGTGTCGGCCAAGTGCTGCAAGTGTTTGGCGCCAAAGCCGGTGCAGGTGGCGCCAAAGGCTGCGCCGTGATGGGCGGCGGAGAGCTTCTCCTCCAGCTCCCATTCGGGTGAGGTCCAGATGTCCTTGGCGTGCGCCGAAAAGCTCCAGGGCAGGCCGCGCATGATGGCGGCATAGCGGGCAACCGAGGACGGCGTGTGCAGGAAATGGGCATAGAGCCCCAGCACCTCGTCCGGCATCTCAGCGGCCAGCACGCAAGCCTGGCCGAAGCGGCGGATGCGGTTGGGGGTGAGGTCGCGTCGCAGGTCGGCACGCCAGATGCGGTAGGCCTCGGCATAGCCGGGCAGGCCTTGCGCGGTGTCGCGGGCGCGCCAGACCCGTTCC
The DNA here is from genome assembly GCA_040830225.1 of Leisingera sp. GTDB lineage: Bacteria > Pseudomonadota > Alphaproteobacteria > Rhodobacterales > Rhodobacteraceae > Leisingera. The sequence continues at coordinate 1,121 of JBFOLS010000692.1, read as the reverse complement.
GGCTCCTCATAGAGGTACTCGGGCAGGTAGTTCACCTTGGCTTGCAGCTGTGCGTGCAGCGGATGGCGCTTGACGTCGGTCGGGTGGCGCAATGACCAGATTTCGAACGTATGGCCTGCGGCCTCGAGGGCCACCAGTTCCTGCGCGATGAAAGTCTCGGACAGCCGCGGCCAGCCCTTGACCACCACCGCAAGGGACGGGCGGGGAGTGGTCATTCAGCGGCCTCTTGATGTGTGTCCTGCAGCAGCGCGTCCACCCGGCGGGTGACATAGTCGAGCCCGTCCAGAAGACCTTCGGAGCCGGCCGCAGAGGGCGGCGGCTGCTTGGCCAGCGCGCGGATCGCCTTTGCCAGTGCCGGGGCGGTCCAGCCGTCGCGGGTCTCGTCCAGCATGGTGGTGAGGCCGATTTCCTCGGCCCGGCTGGCACGGATCCACTGTTCCAGCCGCGGTGTGGTGCGGGGAACGATCACCGCGGGTTTGTCAAAGGACAGAACCTCGCAGAAAGTGTTGTAGCCGCCCATGCAGACCACGCCCTGGGCGCCGGCAAACAGGGTTTCAATCTGCGATTCAAAACCGACGGCGGTCACGCGGCCATTCAGCCGCGCGACACGTTCCTCGAAGTCGTCGCGGGTTTCGCCGGACAGGAAGGGGCCGTAGACCAGCACCGCGCGCGGCGACAGTTCGGGATCAGCCTCATAGGCGGCCAGCGCCAGATCCACCATCATCTCGCCGTCGCCGCCGCCGCCGGGGGTGATAAGCAGATAAGGCTGCTCGGGCGGCTCGCCGACTTGGCCAAGGTCGCGGCGCAGATAGCCGGTCCAATGCATGCGGGCCTGCATTTCGGGCGTGAAGGGCAGACCGGCAGTCGGGTCATAGACCGAACGCGGCCCGTAAACCCAGATCTCGTCGTAAAAGTCGCGGGTGGCCTCAACTGCCTGCTTGCGCTCCCACTCGGCAGCCAGCACTTCGGGTTCGTCCAGCACGTCGCGCAGGCCAAGGACCATCTTGCAGCGGCCCTTGGATTTCAGGAGATCCAGCGCCGGCATCAGCTCGCCGCGAAAGCCGGTGGGCTCCTTGTCGGCAATCAGCACATCCGGTTCGTATTGCTCCACCGTTGAACGG
>JBFOLS010000691.1:0-5651 GCA_040830225.1 Leisingera sp. | reverse complement strand
TAAACTAAGGCCGCCGGAGAACTCTCCGGCGGCCATCTTTCTTGCTGCTATCCGGTGGTCAGAGCGCGTTGACCGGCACTTTAAGCACCGGATTGCCGTCGGGGTCTGCCGGGACTTCGCCGGCACGCATGTTGACCTGAAGCGATGGCAGGATCAGCCGCGGCATTGCCAGCTGTGCATCGCGGGCTTCGCGCATGGCGATGAAGTCGTCGCGGGACTTGCCGGAACCCACGTGGATATTCTGCGCTTTTTCCTCGGCCACGGTGGTTTCCCATTCAATGCTGCGGCCATTGCCGCCGTAGTCATGGCACATGAACAGGCGGGTGCTGTCCGGCAGCGCCAGAACCCGCTGAATGGAGTCGAAAAGCTGGCCCGCGTCGCCGCCGGGGAAGTCAGCGCGGGCCGAACCGGCATCGGGCATGAAGAGGGTGTCGCCGACAAACGCGGCGTCTCCGGCGACATGGGTCATGCAGGCGGGCGTGTGCCCGGGCGTGTGCAGCGCGGTGCAGGTCATGGTGCCGATTCTGTAGGTGTCCCCGTCCTGCATCAGCACGTCGAACTGCGAACCATCGCGGGCAAATTCGGTGCCTTCATTGAAGACTTTGCCGAAAGTCTCCTGCACGGTCAGGATGCCTTGGCCAATGGCTATCCTGCCGCCGAGTTCGCCTTGGATATACGGAGCTGCCGACAGGTGATCGGCGTGGACATGGGTTTCGATCAGCCATTCCAGCGCATAGCCGCTGTCCTTGATAAAGGCGATGATCTTGTCGGCGCTTTCGAAACTCAGCCGGCCTGCGGCATAGTCGATATCCATCACGCAATCTATGACCGCGCAGGACAAGCTGGCGGGGTCGCGTACCACATAGGAGATTGTATTGCTGTCCGCGTCAAAAAACGGGGTGACTTCGGGTCGGGTTGTCATTGGGGTCCTCCAACAGGAAAGCGGCGCCGCGGATGTTGCCGGGGCGCCGCTTGGCAGGGCTTAGTCGATGCGGGCTGGGCCGTTCGGGCCTTTCAGTTCAAAGGCCAGGACGGCAGGCCCTTCTTCAACCCGTGCGAGGTGATCCACCTGCAGGGCCTTGAGCATTGCAGTCAGCCTTTCGGGTTCAGGATGGCTGAGCACGACGGTGGTAAGGCTGACACCCAGATCCTGCTGGCCGGTTGAGGGATGCGGGCCGGGGGACCATTCGATGAACGCAGGCAGCAGTCCGCCCTCGGGCAGATGGCCGTCTTTGGGAACCGTCAGCCGCCAGGAGCGTTCCCCGCGGGTGAACAGAACCACCTCGCCCAGTTCAACCGGGCTGTTGGCAATCACGGTGTCCAGGTCGTCGGTGCCGACAACCCAGCACAAAGCGCGCGGGCGCTCGGCAATGCGGGCCCGGGTGGCGTCCTCGTCCAGGGAAAACCAGCGGGCACGGCCCGGTTCGGGCGCCTCAGGGTCAATGGAGAGAATTTCCAGGAAGCTTTCGTTGCCCGACTGCATGACACAGTTGTGCGTGCTCATGGCGTCATGCTTGCCGCCCCTGGGCACCGTCACGCCGAGAATGGCCGCCAGCGCCTGCTGCCCCTGCTCAAGGGTATCGGCGCCGATGGCGAAGTGGTCGATCTTATTGTGCATTGCGGTGTCCTCAGTCCAGAAGCGGCAGTGCCCGGGCCAGGTCGGCCTTAAGGCTGTCGGTGTTTTCAAATCCGATATTGAAGCGGATGACCTGGCCCTCATCAGTCCAGGAGTTTGCCGTGCGAAGCGGTGCAACCGGCAGCACCAGGCTTTCGAAGCCGCCCCAGCTTACCCCGATGCCAAACAGGTCAAGCGCATCCACAAAAGCATGCAGTTTTTCGTCCGGGCAGGGTTTGGTCACGACGCTGAACAGGCCGGCGGTCCCGGAAAATTCGCGTTTCCAATTCCTGTGCCCGGGGCAATCGGGAAAGGCCGGGTGCAGGATCCGGCTGATCTGCGGCTGGTCCTGCAGAAAGCGGGCGATCTCCAGCCCGGCGGCTTCTGCGGCTTTCATGCGCATCTCCAGGGTGCGCAGCCCGCGCAGGGACAGGAACACATCCTGCGCGCCTGCCTTGTCGCCAAAGGCCAGCGCCGATTTGCGCATCCGGCCATAGGTGGTCTCGTTGCAGACGATGAAGCCGATCATGCTGTCGGCATGGCCGCCTAAGTACTTGGAGCCGGAGTGGACCACCACGTCCGCGCCCAGTTTGAGCGGCTGGCAAAACACAGGTGTCGCCCAGGTGCCGTCGATGATGGAAATGGCACCGTTTTCTTTGGCAGCTGCGGCGATGGCGGAAATGCCGGGGACTTCGAAAGTGCCTGAGCCTGGAGCCTCGAACATGACCGCCGAGGTGTTGGGGCGGAAATGCGGGGAGACGTCCTGCATCGGGTCGAAATAGGAGATTTCCACGCCGTAGCGGGCCAGAACTGTATCGCAGAAGCTGCGGGTCGGTGCATAGACATTGTCGGCCACCAGGATGTGGTCCCCGGCCTTGGCCGCGCCCATGAGCGCGAGTGTCACGGCGGTCAGCCCCGCCGAAACCGTGATGCAGCCTGCGGCCCCTTCGAGCGCGGCGACTGCGCGTTCCAGCTCGAAACTGGCTGGGTTGCCATAGCGGCCGTAGTAAAGGGTCTCCGGCTGATAACGGGCTTCGCGCGCGGCCTCAAACTCGGCCAGCGTGTCAAACAGCATGGTCGAGCCTTGGGTGATGGGGAGATTCACCGGGCGCCCGGCGGTTTTTGGGCCCCGGCCCAGATGCACAAGGGAATCTGACAGATCCGGCGTTGTTTTGGTCATGAGGTCCATCCCGAAAAAGACGAAAAGAGGATGACGTCCGTAAGTAAATGTGTCAATATATAAAAAATATGTGCTGAATAATGGAACAAGAGATGCCTGATAGCCGCGGTGAGAAAATGGCTTTGGTGTGTAACCATTGGGGGCCTGGGCTGGCGCAGATACACGATGGCAAACTGACTGGTGTTTTGCCGCATCCGCAGGACCCGGCTCCGTCGGAAATCAACGGCAATATTGCCTCCAGCCTGAATGGCCGGGCGCGGGTGGTGCGCCCGGCGGTGCGCAAGGGCTGGCTGGAAAACGGCCCCGGTGCAACGGCAGGTGAACGCGGGCAGGACGCCTTTGTCGAGGTGGATTGGCCAACGGTGCTTGATCTTCTGGCAGCGGAAACAGACCGCGTGCGGCGGGAGCATGGCAATAAGGCCATTTTCGGAGGCTCTTACGGATGGGGAAGCGCCGGGCGGTTTCATCACCCGCAAAGCCAGCTCAAGCGGTTCCTGAATACGTTGGGCGGATTTGTCCGCTCGGAGGGGAATTACAGCTATAACTCGGCGCTGGTTTTGCTGCCGCACATCGTTGGAAACTTCCGGGACCACGTCAAAGAAGCCACGCGGTTCGATGTCATAGCTGAGCACGGTGATTTGCTGGTGATGTTCGGGGGGATTCCGCTGCGTAACGCGCAAATCTCAGACGGTGGCTTTGGCAAGCACAGGATTGCCGGAGCGCTGAGGGACTGCGCCAGAAATGGTGTCCGGATGGTCAATATCAGTCCGCTGCGCAGTGATGCCGATGAGGCGCTGAATGCCGAATGGGTGGCGCCGCGGCCTGGCACTGATGTTGCGCTGATGATGGGGCTGGCCCGGACGCTGATTGAAGAAAGCCTGCATGATCTTACCTTCCTTGAACAATACACCGTAGGATTTGAGCGGGTAGAGGCCTATCTGAGCGGCGAAACAGATGGTGTCGTCAAAGACGCAGAGTGGGCGGCAACACAATGCGGGGTCCGGGCGGGCTGGATTCGCGATCTGGCCCGTGAAATGGCGGCAAAACGCACGATGATCAGCTGTGCAGCCGGGCTGCAGCGTGCGGACTGGGGCGAGCAGCCGCTGTGGATGACCGTGACGCTGGCCGCGATGCTGGGTCAGATCGGTCTTCCCGGCGGCGGATATACAATCGGATACGGCGTGAACGGGTCGGTGGGGGTGATGGACCGGCTGCTGCGGCCTGGTGCCCTGCCTCAGGGGCAGAACCCGGTCCAGGACTTCATTCCTGTGGCAATGTCCGCAGAGATGCTTCTCAACCCAGGAGCCTCCTATGACTACAACGGGCAGTCCCGGACCTTCCCGGATATCCGCATGGTCTGGTGGGCCGGCGGCAACCCGTTTCACCATCATCAGGACTTGAACCGCCTGCATGAGGCGTTCCAGCGCCCGGAAACGATCGTGGTGAACGAAATGAATTGGACCGCGACTGCACGCCATGCAGACATCGTGCTGCCGGTGGCCGCGCCTGAAGAAAGGCGCGACTTCATCGCGGGAAAGCAGGACAACTGCTTGATCCCAAGCCCCGCGCTGGTGCCGCCGGCTGGCGAGGCGCGCACGGAGTATGACATCTTTTGTGCGCTGGCTGAGCGGATGGGAGTTCTGGAAGCGTTCAGTGAAGGGCGCAGCGAAGAGGACTGGCTGCAGTCCATGTGGAGCCGGACCGTTCAATCTGCCGCAGGGGAGGGGATCGGCCTGCCGGATTGGGCGGCCTTCATGGCGGGCGATATGATCGAACTGCCTGATGCCTCTCCGCAACAGGTTTTCCTTGCGGAATTCCGGGCTGACCCGGTTGCATCGTCTTTGCCGACGCCAAGCGGCAGGATCGAGCTGTTCTCTGCGGTTATCGATGGTTTCGGTTATGACGATTGTCCCGGCCACCCGGTGTGGGCGCAGCCGAGGGGGGTGTCGGATGGCAGCAGTATGAAATGGCCGCTTGCCATGCTGTCGGGGCAGCCCGCTACCCGGCTGCATTCGCAGCTGGACAACGGCACGTACAGCCTGTCGCAGAAGATCCAGGGCCGGGAGCCGGTACTGATCCATCCCGAAGATGCCCGTACCCGCGGTATCGCGGAGGGTGACATCGTCGAATTGTTCAATGGAAGGGGGGCTTGCCTGGCTGGTGCCAGGGTGACCCGGGATATATCACAGGGAATGGTTTTCTTGCGGACAGGCGCCTGGCACGACCCGGATTATTCTGATCCGCGCCGCCGCGACCGGCATGGGAACCCGAATGTGCTGACCCACGACCTGCGCACATCGCGCCTCGCTCAGGGGCCGGCCTCGCATTCGGCCTTTGTCGAGGTGCGGAAATACGTTGGAAATCCGGGCGCAGTCACGGTGCATGAGCCGCCCGGGTTTTGCGAATTGGATGAGTGTACTTCGCGCAGAAAATGAGGGACAGTTGCCGGGAGTGATTTCCAAGGGAGACGCAGGTGAACGAGCAGGCAGAAGCAGCAGGGCCGAAAAAGGAGCCGCGTTTGGACAGCACCTTGTCGAAGGGGCTTATGGTCCTTGAAGCGCTGACAGCTGCAAAGGGGGCAAAAGGCGTTTCGGAATTGTCCCGCGAGCTGGAGCTGACAAAGTCCAACGTTTTCCGGCTTCTGCAGACACTTGCCGCTCTGGGCTACGTTCAGGCAACTGAAGACAAGCCTTACCGTGCGACGCTGAAGACTTGGCAGGTCTGCCGGGCCGTGGTCGAGAATTTCAATCTTCGCGACGTTGCCGGGTCAGCAATGCAGATGCTGTCCGCCAAGACAGGCGAGGCGATTTACCTTGCCGTGCAGGACGGGCTGAATGTCTTCTACATCGACAAAAT
>JBFOLS010000690.1:0-3689 GCA_040830225.1 Leisingera sp. | reverse complement strand
CCGCCGTGCGCGCCATCGGGCCGGTGTGGCAATAGGGGTCCAGATTGAAAGGGGCATCCACCGGATTGCGCCCGCGCGGTGGCTTATAGCCTGCCACACCGCAGCAGGAGGCGGGAATGCGGATTGATCCGGCGATGTCCGAGCCGCTGGCCAGTGTCGCGGAGCCTGCAGCCAGCGCAGCCGCAGCCCCGCCCGATGACCCACCCGGTGTCATTGCCGTGTTCCAGGGGTTGCGGGTTACGCCCCAGCGGCGGGAATGGGTCACCGTGGCACAGGAAAATTCAGGCGTTGTGCTTCGTGCATGCACGATACCACCGGCCTGCAAGATCCGGCTGTTGACAGGTGAGGCTGCCGGCTGCGGGACATCGCTGGTCAGCAGCGATCCCGCCGAGGTCGGCAGACCTGCGATATGGCCGGAATCCTTGACCGCTATGCACAGCCCTTCCAGCGCCCGGGGCCTTGCTCCCCGGCCCAGGTAAGCCTTTTCCGCCCGTTTCGCCTGTTCCAGCGCCTGCTCGAAGTACCTGTAGCTCAAGGCGTTAATGGCCGGTTCGGTTTCCTCAGCCCGGGCAATGACCGCACGGGCCAGCTCAACAGGCGACAGAGCATGATCCTTGAACAGGGTGAGCGCTTCAGTTGCCGAAAGATAAGCAATGCTGTCTGTCATGCGGCTGCCCGCCCAGTCGCTGCTTCAATCGAGGCAGCCATCACATCCACGATGCCTTTGATGTCTTCCGCCGTGCAGATGTAAGGCGGCGCGATGGCCAGCACATCGCCAATGATGCGGAAGAACACGCCCTGGCGCTCGGCCTCCTCGCCGACAGCCTTGGCCAGATCCGCCCCGCTTTCGAATTCAACCGCCGCCAGAAGTCCCTGGCTGCGCACATCCAGAACACCGGGTCGGCCCTTCAGTCCCTTAAGACCTGCTGCCAGCACGCTGCCCAGCCCCTGCACATGTACGGGCAGATCCATTTCCTCGTAGATGTCCATGCATTCCAAGGCCACTGCGGCCCCGACAGGATGCCCGCCATAGGTAACGCCGTGGCCGAAGGTGCCGAACTCCCGGGCCAGACCGGCCATGGTACTGCGCACCTGATCTGTCATCGCCACCGCTGACATGGGAAAAACCGACGCTGTCATCTGCTTGGCCATGGTCATCATGTCCGGCGCGATCCCGTAAGTTTCGCAGGCAAACCACTCTCCGGTGCGGCCGAAGCCGCAAATGATCTCATCTGCGATCAGCAGGATGCCGTGCCGCGCCAGGACCTCCTGGATCTCTGCCCAATACCCGTCGGGTGGCAGGATGACCCCTCCTGCGCCCATGGCCGGTTCCCCGATGAAGGCTGCAATGGTGCCGGCGTCTTCAGCCCGGATCAGGCTGTCCAGCTCCCGCGCGCGCCGCTTGGAGAATTCGATCTCGCTTTCGCCAGGTTCTGCGTCGCGCAAATAGTGGGGCCGCCCAGTACGCAGCACGTCCTGCAGCGGCAGGCCAAACCCGTCATGGCAATAGGTTAGCCCGGTCAGGGCTGCGCTCATCTGACCAGATCCGTGATAGGCGCCGTCTCGGGCAATGAACCGGCGTTTTTCCGGCTTGCCTAGCGCCGCCTGGTAGTAGCGTGCGAACTTTGCTGCGGTTTCCACAGCCTCCGACCCGGAAGTGCCGAAGAAAACATGGTTCAGATCCCTTGGCAGCCGGTCCCGCAACCGTTCTGCCAATCGCCCGGTAATATCCGGTGTCCGCCCCATGAAGGAATGATAATAGGCCAGCTCTGCCATCTGCCGGTCCACCGCCTGGCGCAAACGGCCAGGGGCGAAACCCAGCGAGGCACTCCACAAGGCCGAGACGGCATCAATGTATCCCTTGCCCTCGGGGTCATAAACCCGGATGCCCTCCCCTCGCACAAAGCGCTTGGGCGGTGTGGTTTCGGCTGCAATTGGGTCGGTGAACGGAAACAGCTGTGCCAAGACGGCCTCCATACTACGGTTGAACTAATCCAAGCTTTACTCAGTCGAAATATTCCGTCAAATTCGTTTAACTCCCAATTAGCAGTCTTTTTTAGCATGAAAGAAAAACGCCTTCCCAACCTCAATGCACTGCGGGTTCTGGCAGAAGTGGCCCGGCAGCGCAGTTTTACGACAGCCGCCGACGAACTGGGGGTGACCCAGTCAGCAGTCAGCAAACAGATCGCCGCCCTTGAGGCGCATTTCGGCCGCCCTTTGTTCCAAAGGTCGCACCGCAAGGCGGAGATCACCCCTTACGGGCAGCGTGTTGCTGCTTTGGCCGATGAGGCCTTTGAACATATCCGGTCGGGATTGCGCAGTTTGGAAGAACCGCTGCCCGACCAGATCTCTTTGTGGGGGGATGCGGATTTTATTGAACTTTGGCTGTTTCCACGGCTGCACCGCTTCGAAGCGCTGCACCCGGAAGTCCGTATTTCAATTTCGGTGCAGGCATGTATGAACCAGCCTCCTTCAGACAACTATGACTGCGCTGTAATTTGGGGTCGCGGGGGGTGGAACGGCTGCCGGTTCAGCCCGCTTCTGACCAATTCGGTGTTTCCAGTGGCCGCACCTGGGTTTTTCCGCCATTTGGGCCGATCGCCGGAACTTTCTGACATTCAAGAAGAAAATCTAATCCATGACCAGACTTCGTTCTGGTGGAAAGCATTCCGGGAAGCGGCTGGAGAACGCACTTTCAACCCAAACGCTGGGCGGATTTATAACCGCAGCGTGCTATGCCTTGCTGCGGCCGCCCGTGGCGACGGGATTACGATCGGAGACGAAGTGACTGCGCGGGAGCACATTGAACAGGGCAGCCTGATTTGCCCTTTCCCCGCCCGCCTGCCGTCACCGGATTCCTACTTCTTCGTTTTGCCCGAGGCTGCCACGGCAAATGCGCCGCGTGACCGCTTCCTGAATTGGCTGCAGCACGAGGCTGCTGAACACCGGCGGTTCTTCCAACGGTTCTGGCAGAGCGGACGTTGACAGCCAGGGGCAAATTGCACACCACCGCTAGACCCATTGATTTGGTTGCAGCCGTCGTGCCGAGTTGATTCAAGCTCCTCAACTTCAGGAGGCGTGATGAGCAACTTGTTTTGGCTAACCGACGAACAAATGGTACGGTTGAGACCGTACTTTCCGAAAAGCCATGGTAGGCCACGTGTGGATGATCGGCGTGTATTGAGTGTAATTATCTTCATCAATCGCAATGGGCTGCGTTGGTCAGATGCTCCGGGAGGGTGCTGCCAGACAAATGCGAACCAGTCTCCACAAGGACAGTGACCCTGCCCTTTATGCCGCGCCGAGTTGACGCCGCTCGGCGAGAGCTGCGGCGCGGTTAAGCTTGAAATTTTCTCGGGAGTAGAGGCTGCGCCCCGAATTGAACAGGTTGTAGACTGAGGCGTGGACGGTGGCGAACGTCTGCAGACTTCGCATTCGACGGAACCTTTGCATCGCCCGCTCTCTTCGTCGGAACGGCAGGTGCGAATTCTCGGCCCGATTGTTCAGCCAGCGGCCGGTTTCCTGCAGACCTGAGGCGCCTATTTCCTTTAATGCTGCACCGTAGGACCGGAGCTTATCAGTCACGATAATCTGGGGCCGGCCATGGCGTTTCATTGATTTCCTTAAGAATTTCAGCGCCGCCTTCTTGTCACGCTTCCTTGTGACGAAGCTTTCCAGGACTTCACCTT
>JBFOLS010000689.1:0-4179 GCA_040830225.1 Leisingera sp. | reverse complement strand
TCATGCGCCGCGGCAATCGCCTCGTGCCAGGCAGGCCAGTTCTCTTTCAGGGCCTGTGCCGGATCGATCCATTCTTCCAGCTCCGGCACCCTTTCCAAGGCACTTTGCGCCGCCTTGAACATGGTCTTCTGCGTCACCCCGTGTGTCAGACGGTAGACCGGCTCAAAAGCCGGAATGCTATCCGCCTCGGCCAGCGGCAGCATGTGGTCCGGATGAACCATATTTGCGATGCCGTCGAACAGTTCCACTTTGCCTGAAACCACCCGGCGGGAACCTTCGGGCAGCTGCGCTTCCAGATACCGGCTGCGGCCATGGAAGAAGACCAGCTGAAATTCGGTCTCAGCATCTTCGACATGAATGCGGTAGGCACCGCCCCGATTGCGTGCCGGGCGGTGCCGCCCGATGGTGACCTCCACCGTCAGCGTGGCGGGCAGCTCGGCACCCTGAATGGATTCGCGCCGCCGCCTGTCCACCACGGAATAAGGCAGCGAAAGCAACAGGTCCCGCGGTGTTTCTATATCAATCTGGGTCAGAGATTGCGCCGTTTTCGGCCCGACACCCTGCAGGGTCTCGGTGCCGGCAAACAGCGGAAACAGGATCTCGGGACGTCCGCTCATGCTTCTGCGATCAGCTCCAGCCAGCCGTCTTCATCCAGGGTCTGAATACCCAGTTCCGCCGCCTTCTTTGCCTTGGATCCGGCACCCGGACCTGCAACCAGAATGTCGGTCTTCTTGGAGACCGATCCAGAGACCTTAGCCCCCAGCGCCTCCGCCCGCGCCTTGGCCTCGGCCCGTGTCATTTTCTCCAGCGTACCGGTAAAGACCACCGTCTTGCCGGCCACCGGGCTGTCCGCCGCGGGCGCGTCCGGAGCAACGATGGTCAGCTTGGCCACCAACCGGTCGATGGCCGCGCGCTCCTCGGCGTTGGCAAAGGCATCGGACAAGGAAAGCCCAAGCACCGCGCCGATCCCATCAACCCCGATCAGATCCAGCCAGGCGGCCGTCGCTTCCGCCGGGACCTCACAGGCGGCAACCGCTGCAGCGCGGGTGTCGGAGATCTTGGCCCGGCGGCCCTCGTCAGAAGCTTTCTGGCGTTCCGCTTCCTCCGCCTCATCTGCTGCCCGGTGCGCCAGCGCCGCTGGCCGTGCCGCATCAACCGCATCCGCCATCATCTGCCAGTCCCGGTAATGCAGCGCCAGGTCGCGGCCCGCGACCTCACCGGCGTGCCGCAGGCCCAGGGCAAAAATCAGTTTGGCAAGCGGAATGGTGCGTTTCTCTTCGATGGCTGCAAAGAGGTTGTCCGCGGACTTTTCGCCCCAGCCTTCCCGGTTCTTCAACTGTTGCAGTCCCGACCCATAATTTGCTTTCAGGTCAAAGATATCCGCCGGTTCCTTAACCCATCCATCGGTGTGAAACTGCTCCACCTGCTTGGCGCCAAGGCCTTCGATATCAAAGGCCGCGCGGGAGACAAAATGCTTGAGCCTTTCCACCGCCTGTGCCGGGCAGATCATCCCGCCCGAGCAGCGGCGGACGGCATCGCCCTCCTCCCGCACTGCAGGGCTGCCGCACTCCGGGCAAGTATGCGGGAAATCAAAGGGGTCTGCATCGTCCGGCCGCTTGGAAAGGTCTACATCCGCAACTTTCGGGATCACATCACCGGCACGGTAGATCTGCACCCAGTCGCCGACACGGATGTCCTTGCCACCGCGGATCTCCTCCCCCTTGGAGTCACGGCCCTGAATGTAGTCCTCATTGTGCAGCGTCGCGTTGGAGACCACCACGCCGCCAACAGTGACCGGAGCCAGCCGTGCAACCGGGCTCAGCGCACCTGTGCGGCCAACCTGAATGTCGATGCCTTCCAGACGGGTCCAGGCCAGTTCAGCCGGAAATTTGTGTGCAATTGCCCAACGGGGCGTAGTGGAGCGAAAGCCCAGCCGTCCCTGAAGCGCCAGATCATTTACCTTGTAAACCACGCCGTCGATATCATAGCCCAGCGTCGCGCGCTGTTCTTCAATTCCCCGGTAATGGCTGATCATTTCCGCCACCGACACACAAAGACGGGTCAGCGGATTGGTCTGGAAACCCAATGCATGCAAGCGTTCGATAGCCTCCATTTGCGTGTCCGCCAGGGGCTGGCTCAGTTCCCCCCAGCTATAGGCAAAGAAACGCAGAGGCCGCGCACGGGTGATTTCCGCATCCAACTGCCGCAAGGATCCTGCCGCAGCATTGCGCGGATTGGCAAATGTCTTGCCGCCGCGTTCCGCGTGGCGCGTGTTCAGTGCTTCGAAGTCCGCGTGGCTCATATAGACTTCGCCGCGCACCTCCAGCACATCCGGCGCCCCCTCCAGATGATGCGGAATATCCGCGATGGTCATCGCGTTAGCAGTGACGTTTTCACCGACCGACCCATCGCCCCGGGTCGCCGCCTGTATCAGCCTGCCCTTCTCATACCGCAGAGACAGGGAGAGGCCGTCAATCTTGGGCTCCGCAGTGAATGGCAGGCTGTCTCCGCGGGCTAGGCCAAGGTATTTGCGGATGCTCCGGTCGAAATCAGCGACATCTTCGTCTTCAAACGCGTTTCCCAGCGAGAGCATGCGGATGGCATGGCTGATCTTTCCGAACCCTGGCGCCGCAGGTGCACCGACTGCTTCCAGTTGGGTCGCCGTCGCCGCGAATTCCGGATGCGCCTCTGCCAAGGCCCGGTAACGACGCTTCAGCGAATCATACTCCGCGTCGCTGATCTCGGGCGCATCCGCCTGATGGTAAGCCAGATCGGCGGCCTGCAGCCGGCCCTGCAAGTCCAGAAACTCTGCCTTGGCTTGCTCTGCGGTCAAGCTGGCCACGTCTATTTGTTCGGATTGTTTTGCCACGCGCGGTCCCTCTTCGTTCTCACCCAAGGTGATAGGGCGCCCCGCGCGCCGCGTCCAGCGCATCTGTCGGTCCCTATGCGCGAGGACAGCACAAAGCAAAAAGACCCGCCATCAGGCAGGTCCTTGCAACCGGCGGCACGGTCTCACGTGCCGCCCAGGTCCTCACCCTTTCAGGCGCCGACCGCCATCCGGTGATCTCCGGACATGTGATCCTCCTGCGGGTCGCGCAGCACATAGCCGCGGCCCCAGACGGTCTCAATGTAATTCTCACCGCCCGTTGCATTGCTGAGTTTCTTGCGCAACTTGCAGATGAAAACGTCGATGATTTTCAGTTCGGGCTCGTCCATGCCGCCATAGAGGTGGTTAAGGAACATCTCCTTGGTCAGCGTGGTGCCTTTGCGCAGGGACAGCAGCTCCAGCATCTGGTATTCCTTGCCGGTCAGATGCACCGCCTTGCCATCGGCCTCAACCGTCTTGGCGTCCAGGTTAACCGAGATCTTGCCAGTCTTGATGATCGACTGCGAGTGGCCCTTGGAACGGCGGATGATCGCATGGATCCGCGCCACCAGCTCCTCACGATGGAAGGGCTTGGTCAAATAGTCATCCGCACCAAATCCGAACCCTTTGATTTTATTGTCGGTATCATCAGCACCGGACAGGATCAGAATAGGGGTTTCGATGCGCGACATGCGCAGCTGGCGCAGCACCTCGTGGCCGTTCATATCCGGCAGCCCCAGATCCAGCAGGATCAGATCGTAATCATAAAGCTTGGCCAGATCGATGCCTTCCTCGCCCAAATCCGTCGAATAGACGTTCAGGTTGGCATGGGTCAGCATCAGCTCGATGCTCTTCGCTGTGGTCGGGTCATCCTCAACCAGAAGAATGCGCATATTATTTTCTCCGCCTGTACACTGTTTCCCTCAGGTCGCGTTAACCTTGGTGGAAAAAAGTTAATGCCTCGTTACCATGATGGTTAATTTACGAATGCAACTCAAGGGCGGCTCAATTTAATTTCCGTCGGAGTTGCGGAATTTCTTGAGGCGGGTGGTCTTCAGCGCCTCTTCGCCATGGTCGGCAACGGCAGCCACCCAGCTGCGGAACTCCTCCTCGCTGAGACCGTAACGGCGCATTGCTTCCTTTTGCGGCAGCAGCCCATAGAGCACCCCGCGCACCACGGCGGCCTTACGAGAGGCCACCCAGCGCTTGGTGGTTTCCGGCGGCAAGTCCGCCCGGGTCATGATTGTGCCGTCCGGCAGGGTGACCGCGCGCGGCCCGTCAACTTTCTTCAAAAACATTCGTCTTCCCTCTCG
>JBFOLS010000688.1:0-4068 GCA_040830225.1 Leisingera sp. | reverse complement strand
GGATTATGCTGCCAGCGTGCGCGACGCCGAACGCTTTCTGTCGGGCCGTTCCACCAAGGTGCAGGAGGAACTGGCCGAGCAAATGATGGCGGCCTCCGAGGCGATGGAGTTCGAGCGTGCCGCGGCCCTGCGCGACCGGATAAAGGCGCTGACCCAAGTGCAGTCCAGCCAGGGTATCAACCCGCGCGGCGTGGCCGAGGCCGATGTGATCGGCCTGCATCTGGACAGCGGCCAGGCCTGCGTGCAGGTCTTCTTCATCCGCGCCAACCAGAACTGGGGCAACCAGGACTTCTACCCGCGGGTGGATGCGGACATGAGCCCGGCGGAGATCATGGAGGCCTTCCTCGGCCAGTTCTACAGCAACAAGGAGCCGCCGCGGCAGCTGATCCTGTCGGATGGTATCGAATACGCCGACCTGATGCAGGAAGCGCTGAGCGAGAAGGCAGACCGCAAGGTGGAGATCCTGGTGCCCCAGCGGGGTGAAAAGACCGAGCTGGTGGCCTTTGCGGTGCGCAACGCCCGTGAAAGCCTGGCCCGGCGCATGGCCGAAAGCGCGACACAGGCAAAACTGCTGCGCGGCTTGGCCGAGGCTTTCGGGCTCGAAGGCCCGCCGCAGCGGATCGAGGTCTATGACAACTCGCACATCCAGGGCACCAATGCAGTGGGCGGCATGATCGTGATGGGGCCTGAGGGTTTCATGAAAAACGCTTACCGGAAATTCAACATCAAGGGTGACGACCTGGTGCCTGGCGATGACTTCGGCATGATGAAGGAGGTGCTGAACCGCCGCTTCTCGCGCCTGCTGAAAGAGGATCCGGATCGCGGGAAGGGGTTATGGCCCGACCTTTTGCTGATCGACGGCGGCGCCGGCCAGGTCTCAGCAGTGGCGGAGATCATGGAGGAGCACGGGGTGCAGGACATCCCCATGGTCGGCGTTGCCAAGGGCGTCGACCGCGATCACGGCAAGGAGGAGTTCTACCGGCCCGGCGAGAATGCCTTTGCCCTGCAGCGCAATGACCCGGTTCTTTATTTTGTCCAGCGGATGCGCGACGAGGCGCACCGCTTTGCCATCGGCACCCACCGCGCCAAACGCGCCAAGGCTATGAGCGCCACACCGCTGGACGAGGTGCCCGGGGTGGGCGCCTCGCGCAAGCGGGCGCTGCTGGCCCATTTCGGCAGCGCCAAGGCGGTGAGCCGCGCCAATTTGGCCGATCTCAAGGCGGCGGAAGGTATCTCAGAGGCCCTGGCTGAGCGTATCTATGACCACTTCCACTCCAGCAGCTAGGTGCAGGTCTTGAAATCCAGGAATGCTGCAGCTTCTTTCCGGCTGAAATACCCCCGCCGGAGGCTTCCGCCGCCTTTGCGGCGGAATTTTCCACCAGAGCCGCTTTTATCATGTAACTCAGCCGGATAATGTGCCCGCATGAAATGGACCTTGCCTAATATCCTCACCCTGCTGCGGCTGGTGGCTGCACCCGGCCTTGCGGTGATGTTTCTCTACTTCAGCCGCCCCTACGCGGACTGGTTTGCGCTTCTCTTATTCATTACCGCTGCGGTCACCGACTGGTTCGATGGCTATCTGGCGCGTGCCTGGAAGCAGGAGACCAAGATGGGCGCGATGCTGGACCCGATTGCCGACAAGGCGATGGTGGTGATCGCGCTGATGATCCTGGTCGGCTATGCGGCCGAGCACTGGACCCCCTGGTTGGTGCTGCCGGCCACGGTGATCCTGTTCCGCGAGGTCTTTGTCTCCGGGCTGCGCGAATACCTCGGCGATACCGCCGGCACGCTGAAGGTGACCAAGCTCGCCAAGTGGAAAACCACGGCCCAGATGATCGCCATTGCCACGCTGTTCTCGCAAGGCATCTTCGAGCACTATCTGGTGATGTCCTCCTTTGGCATGGATCAGCCGCTGATCGATCAGATCATGACCGGGCAGGTGTCTGACGAGCAAGGGCTGCGCTGGAAATTCTCGGGCATGGTCTGGACCGGCCGCGTGGGCCTGTGGCTGTTGTGGATCGCCGCAGCGCTGACGGCCATTACCGGGATCGACTACCTGCGCAAGGCCATGCCGCATCTGAAGGAGGCACATTGATGGACATTCTCTATTTCGCCTGGGTGCGCGAACGCATCGGCTTGCCGCGCGAAACGGTGGAAACCTCGGCTTCAACCGTGGCGGAGCTGGTCGGGGAGCTGCAGGCGCGGGAAGAGCGCTATGCGGCTGCTTTTGCCGATCTCTCGGCCTTGCGGGTTGCGCTGGATCAGGAACTGTCGGAGTTCGATGCCTCGCTGGAGGGGGTGCGCGAGGTTGCCTTCTTCCCGCCGATGACCGGGGGCTGAGACGATGCGGATTTCTGTCCAGGAAGCGCCGTTTGAGCTTGGCGCCGAAAGCGATGCCTTTGCCGCAGGCACGGCGGGGGCCGGTGCCGTTGTCACCTTCACCGGCGTAGTGCGCGATGCGGACCAGGGCGGGCTGCAGGCGATGGAGATCGAGCATTACCCGGGCATGACCGAAAAGGCCCTGACCGCAATTGCGGAGGAAGCCATGAAACGCTGGTCGCTGGCTGATGCACTGGTGATCCACCGCCATGGCCGTTTGGCGCCGGGCGAGCGTATCATGATGGTTGCGACCGCCGCCCGCCACCGCAAGGATGCGTTTGAGGCGGCAGAGTATCTTATGGATTACCTGAAATCCCGCGCCCCTTTCTGGAAGAAGGAAATCCTGGCCGGCGGAGGGGCGGACTGGGTCGCAGCCAAGGATGCGGACGAAGACGCCCTGAAGCGCTGGTAAGCGGAGCGGGGGCTCCCGCCAGTTAGTTCAATCATCAAAGATGATTTCCGCCTGTTGGGCGTGGCGCCGCGCTTTGCGCGGCGCCTTTCTTTCGCTGAGAAGGCCTGAACGGGCAGGTCTGCCCATTCAGGCCCAATTCGAGCATGTTTGAAAATTGGCGCGTCAAGGACAAGCCGCTTCGCGGGGCCTGCGGCCTCCTTGACCCGTCGGGTTTTGAAGCGGCCAGCGCCGCGCAAAGCGCGGCGCTGCGCCCAAGGCTGTTCAGCGCATGCTGGCGCAGCCAGCGCGCGCTGCAGGCGCGGGAGAACCCCGTGCAACGCGTCAGTGCGGGATCTGGCTGCGCAGTTCTTCGGCTTCGCGGCGGGCTTCGCGAAGGCCTTCCATCGCCGCACGCAGTTCGGCCTCGGTCTGGGTCAGCTGGTTGGTCAGCTCCGCCTCGCGCTGCTGCAGATAGGTGATCGCCTGGTCGCGGGTTTCCTCCGCTTCATGCAGTTCCTGGCTCATCCGGTCGAGGTCGGCCACGTCGCTTTGCCGCACCCGGGTGAAACGGTGCACCAGCCAATTGGCAAACCATCCCATGGCAAAGGCCGCAAACAGGATGATCGCGGTGGTGATGATGAACTCGGTCCTGTTCATTACTCTGTGGTCTCCTGTCCGGCTTCCGTCTCTTCAGCGGCTGGCGTTTCGGCGGTCTCTTCTTGTGGGGGTGTTTCCGCGGCTGCCGGGCGGATCAGCCTGAACTCGATGCGGCGGTTGGCCTCGCGGCCCTCCTCGGTGCCGTTATCGGCAATCGGTTCGCTTTCGCCATAGCCTTTGGCGGCAAAACTCGAGGTCACCACCCGGCGGGCGCGCAGCTCGTTCAGAACCGATTGTGCCCGTGCCTGGCTCAGGTTCTGGTTCATCACCTCACGGCCCTGGCTGTCGGTATGGCCCTGGATTTCCAGCCGCAAGGGGCCGCAGCGGCCCAGCACCTCTGCGATCCGGTCCATCGTGCCGGCACTTGCCGCCGCAATGGTGGCCGAGCCCGGTTCAAAGGCGATCTTGGCGTCGCTTTGGGCGCTGGCAAGCTGCGCTTCGCACAGCTCCGGCGGCAGCGTTTTGTTCTTGGGTTCCGGCGGCTTTTCATAGGTGATGTCAAGACCATAGGTCTCGGCCTCCCCCAGGCTGGCCGACAGGAAGCGGGCGATTTCGGCAGGGGTGCCTTTGCTGTAGCTCATACCGCGCAGCTCAAGCGTGTCCGGTGTTACCACGACGGCGCCGCGTTCCAGATAGGAGAG
>JBFOLS010000687.1:0-14357 GCA_040830225.1 Leisingera sp. | reverse complement strand
GCCTGATCGGTTTCAGCATCGGTTTTGCCGGCGTTGCACTGCTGATCGGCGGCAAGGCGTTTGAGAGCAGCGGCGCCGAGCTTGAGGCCTTTGGCCGCGCTGCCTGCCTGTCGGCGGCAGCCTGTTATTCCATCAGTTCGATCCTGACCCGCCGTCTGCCGCCGGCCGATCCCGTCGGGCTGGCCGCGGTCTTTCTGGTGATCGGCTGTTTCATCATCTTTCCGGCCGCTTGGGCCACCGAAGGCCCGCCGGTGATGCCGGATACCAAGACGCTTCTGATTGTTGCCGTCCTGGGCCTGATCCCCACAGCGGCAGCCAACCTGCTGCGGGTGATCGTGGTGCGTGAGGCCGGCCCCACCTTCATGACCCTTACCAATTACCAGGTGCCGGTCTGGGCGGTGGTTCTGGGCGCGGTGTTTCTGGGCGAGGACCTGCCGACCTCAATGCTGCTTGCGATGGTGATGATCCTGGGCGGTCTGGGCCTCAGCCAGCTCGGCAAACTGAGGCGCTTGTTCGGCAAAGGGGGCTGAGCCCCCGGCCTTATTCCGCTACGGCGGCCTCGACCGCGGCGACCACGCTGTCGACCGCCAGCGTCATCAGCCCGGCATCCTCGCATTCCGCCATCACCCGCACCAAAGGCTCGGTGCCGGATTTGCGGATCAAGAGCCGCCCCTGACCATTCAGCGCCTTCTCGGCAGCGGCAATCGCCTCCTGCACCCGCGCATCCTCCAGAGGCACTTGGCCGGCTTGGAACCGCACATTGCGCAGCCGCTGCGGCACGGTTTCGAACTGATGCGCCAGTTCGGACGCCTTCCTGCCGGTTTGCATCATCTCCGCCAGGAAGTGCAGCCCCGCCATCAGCCCGTCGCCGGTGGTGGCATAGTCGGTCATCACGATATGGCCCGACTGCTCGCCGCCCAGGTTAAAGCCACCCTCGCGCATGCGTTCGACAACATAGCGGTCGCCCACCGCCGTGCGCTCCAGCCCCAGCCCCTTGCTTTCCAGGTAACGCTCCAGCCCAAGGTTGGACATCACCGTCGCCACCAGCGCGCTGCCCGCCAGCTGGCCCTGCTCAGCCCAGCGGGTTGCCAGCAGCGCCATCAGCTGGTCGCCATCAGCCACGGTGCCGGTTTCGTCAATCAGGATCACCCTGTCGGCATCACCATCCAGGCAAATGCCCACATGGGCGCCATGCGCCACCACGGCCTCTGCTGCCGTCTGCGGCTGGGTGGAGCCGCAGCCGCGGTTGATGTTCAACCCGTCCGGCGCCACCCCGATCGGGATCACGTCAGCCCCCAGTTCCCATAGAATTTCCGGCGCGGTCCGGTGTGCGGCGCCGTTGGCGCAGTCGATCACCACTTTCAACCCGTTCAGGCGCAGGTCGCGCGGCAGCGAGCTTTTGACCCTTTCGCCATAGCGGAAGCGGGCATCATCGATCCGCTTAGCGCGGCCGATGTTGGCGGACTGCGCGGGCTCCACGCCCGCATCAATCAGTGCCTCAATCTCCATCTCGGCGCTGTCGGACAGTTTATAGCCATCGGGGCCGAAAAACTTGATGCCGTTGTCTTCGGACGGGTTGTGGCTGGCCGAGATCATCACCCCAAGGTCCGCCCGCATAGAGCGGGTCATCAGCCCCACCGCCGGAGTCGGCACCGGCCCCAGCAGCAGCACATTCATCCCGGTCGAGGTCAGCCCCGCGGTCAGAGCGTTTTCAAACATATAGCCCGACAGCCGGGTATCCTTGCCGATCACCACCCGGTGCACACCGGTCGCGTCGCGCCGGAAATACCGGCCCACGGCTGCGCCGATGCGCAGTGCCATGTCAGCGGTCATGGGGTGAACATTGGCGGTGCCGCGCACGCCGTCTGTGCCAAAGAGTTTACGCATTATGCTTTCCTGCCCAAAAGAGCCTTAACGTACGGCCTGCCACAGACGCAGCGCCTGCACCGTCTCGGCGACATCATGCACCCGCAGGAATTGCACGCCTTGTGCCAGCGCTGCAAGCCCTACCGCAATCGAGCCCGGCGCCCTGGCATCGGCGCGCGGCTCCTCGCCGATCTTGCCGATAAAGCCCTTGCGGGACACCCCCAGCAAGATAGGGCAGCCCAGCCCGTGGAACAGGCTGAGATTGCGCAGAAGCGTCAGGTTGTGCTCCTGCGTCTTGCCGAAGCCGATACCCGGATCAATCACGATCTGCTCGCGGATCACGCCGATGGCTTCCAGCCGGTCGATCTGCTCGCTGAGGAAGTCATAAACGTCCAGCAGAACATTGGCGTAATGCGGATCATCCTGCATGGTCGCCGGGTCGCCCTGGGCATGCATGATGCAGACCGGCACGCTGGCCTGCGCCGCCAACGGCGCCAGCGCGGGGTCATAGGTAAAGCCGGAGACATCATTCAGCAGGCTGGCTCCGGCCTCCAGCGCCTCCATCCCGACATTGGCCTTGCGGGTGTCGATGGATACCGGCACCGAACTTTCCGCACGGATCGCCGCGATCACCGGCGCAGTGCGGTCGATTTCCTCGGCCTCGGGCACCTCTTCGGCGCCGGGACGGGTGGATTCACCGCCCACATCAATGATTGTGGCGCCTTCCGCCGCCATCCGCAGCGCCGCTGCCTTGCCGACCTCGACACCCGCGTGGCGGCCGCCGTCCGAGAAACTGTCCGGCGTGACATTCAGAATGCCCATGATCTGCGGCTGGGTCATATCCAGCCCGGCAATCGAAGCGCGGCGCGCGCTCAGGCGGCGGCGTTCAGCTTCAGGCACAAAGCCGACCGGAGCCACCCGCGGCGGCGCCTCACGGCTGAGGATTTCGACTTCGGTGAACCACAGGGCACTGCCCGCCAGAGAGACGGCGCCTTCGGGGCGCGCCTCGCCATGTCGAACCAACGGCCGGTAATATGTCACAGTTGTGCTTGCTCCACGCTGACGGCCCGCAAGGGGACGCCGGGATTATCAGGCAAATCCCCGCCAAGCACAATCATCTCGCCAGCTTCAAAAGTCGCCGCAAACCAGGCCGCCAAAGCAACTGTATCCGACGGCGGCGCCGAGGGCCCGTCGACCGCGTCCAGCACGATCTTGGAGGGCGCCCAGACGCAGATCTGGCCGTTCTTCATCGCCCAGTCCAGCTCGGTCCGGGTTGAAACCACAACGCAGCGGCTGTCCTTGGCCGCCAGGCGCCAGGCATTCTGTTCGATCGCAAGGAGGTCGATCCGCCGCTGGGTCCATTTGTGCCCGGTCTGGGGCACCTGCAGCGGATGCGCCTCGGTGCACAAGATCAAGGGCCGCTGGCGGCACTGCATCTGGTCGATCCAGCCAGCCAGGTTGCCGCTGTCGATTGCCTCGTTCGAGAGATACATCAGCCGCGGATGCGGGCGCTCCTCTTCACCGACCGAATGGGTCAGCTGATCCTTCGAGCGCACAACTTCGACGCCCAGCGCGCCCGGGCCCCGGTCCAGTTTCTCGATCCGCACAAAGGCGCGCACCGCCTGGTGCTCCAGCAGAATCCGTTCGGCCACGCGTTCGGCCAGGGTCTCCAGCAGGTTCAGCCGCTCGGCGGCCAATTCATGGGCAATCGCTTCGGTCAGCTTGTCATAGGACAGAATGCGGTCGACGTCGTCATCCAGATCCTTGGGCAGCGGTGCAATTTCGACCACCACATTAAAGCTGATCCGCTGGGTGGAGCCGCGCTCAGCCTGGAAAGCGCCGATCTCAACGTCGACAGTGTGGTCGCGCAGGGAAATGCGGTCCAGCGGTCCTGGTCCGGCTGTGGCCATGGAACGCTCGGACGGATGCGCAAAGGCGAGGCGGATTTCAGAAGACATGGGGAAACGGGCCTTTGGCTGGCTGGTCGGGTGATGGGACCCAACAATAGACTTTCGGCGCCTTCATAACAGGGCCGCAAACGCCACGCCAGTATCCGAAAGCGGCACCCGAGTGCCGCCTTCAGCCACTCAGTTACTCAGCGCAGTCTGATAGCGATCGTCCCGGTAGAACAAATGCACACCGATACGCGCAGTGTTAGTAAAGGTGCGGCTCCAGCGCGGTTTCACCGCAGTGGTGTGGTAGTAGGTTGCCCCCTCGGTCAGCTCGGTCTTGAGCCCGTCGAGCGCCGCCCGCGCCACCTTGGCCACACGCTGGTACGCTTTCTTTTCGTGCACCACTTCCTTGTGGCCATCGCAGGTGTAAGTGAACTGGCACTGGTACTTGCGCCCGGTGCCCTGCTTGATCACCCCGCACAGCGTGTTTGGAAACTGCGCGCTTCTGACCCGGTTCAGGATCACCTCAGCCACCGCAAACTGGCCTTTCACCGTCTCGCCGCGGGCCTCGAAGTACAGCGCCTCGGCCAAGCAGGCGAATTGCTCGTCGCCCTTGGCGTCCGGCTGGGCATCCAACCAGGCGTTGCTGTATTCCATTTTCGTCCGTGTCTTGCGGCTCTTGAACGGATTGGAGCGGAACCCGAAGAATCCGCTGAATTTCCGCGCCGGTACTGCGCTCAGGCTGGCCTGCTCGCGCTCGATCAGCGCATCCAGGCCGGTTTCGGCAGCAACACTCTTACCCATCGTGATGGTGGCAGCCATCACGGCAATCATAGTCAACAATTTCATTCAGGGTTCCCCCGTCCTTGCAGCTTGCGCCTAGTTTCCCTGGCACATGCGATCGCACCCCATAATGGAAATGGCCCGAAACGTCCAGCTTTCCAGAGGACACCGCAAAACAGGGAAAAACATACAGGCGGCCGGTGTTACCCCGGCAGCCGCTGGATGCAGCAATTTTTCTTAATATTTAGTGTAGCTTGGCGCGGTCAGTCCGGTTTTTCCGGAGATTGCAAGCTGTGCGGCAGCAAGCCGCGCCACCGGAACCCGAAAAGGCGAGCACGACACGTAGTCAAACCCCGCATCGCGGCAAAACGCAATCGATTCGGGGTTGCCGCCATGCTCGCCGCAGATCGAAAGCGTGATGTCTTCATTCTCCGCCCGGCCGCGCTGAACGCCCAGCTTCAGCAGTTCGCCAACCCCGTCCGTATCCAGCACATGGAACGGATCCTCAGGGAACACCCCCTGATTCACGTATTGCGACATGAAGCGCCCGGCGTCATCCCGCGACAGGCCGTAAGCCATCTGGGTGAGGTCATTGGTGCCGAAGCTGAGGAAAGCCGTATGCGGTGAAATCTCTCCTGCGCGCAGCGCCGCCCGCGGTGTTTCCACCATCACGCCAAGCCGGTAGGTGAACTCCTCGCCACGCTCGGACTTCACCGCAGCAGCCACCGCGTCGATACGGGCCTTCACCAGTTCCACCTCGCGCTTGGCAGAAACCAGCGGGATCATGATTTCCGGCACCACCGGCTCACCCTCCTGCGAGGCCTCCAGAGTGGCTTCAAAGATCGCCCGCGCCTGCATGTCGTAGATTTCCGGCACCGTGACCCCCAGCCGCACGCCGCGCAGGCCCAGCATCGGGTTGTATTCGCCCATCTCCTCAACCCGGCGGGTCACATCGCTGACCGGAATGCCCAGCGCTTCGGACAGCTCGCGCTGGCCAGTCTTGGTGGCTGGCAGGAATTCGTGCAAAGGCGGGTCGAACAGGCGGATGCAGACCGGCATGCCTTCCATGATCCGGAACAGTTCGCGGAAATCATCGCGCTGCATCGGCAGCAGCCGCTCCAGCACGGCCTCGCGGCCGGACGGCGTCTCGGCAAAAATCATCTCCCGCATCACCGTCAGCCGGCCGGGTTCAAAGAACATATGCTCAGTCCGGCAAAGCCCGATGCCCTGCGCATTGAATTTTCGTGCTGTTTCAGCGTCTTCCGGGGTGTCCGCATTGGCCCGGATACCAATATCGCGGACCGCGTCAGCCCAGGCGAGAATGGTCTGCAGGGCGCCATCCTGCGCCGCTTCCAGCATTGCCGGCTGGCCTGCCAGCACCTCTCCACTGCTGCCATCAATGGTAATGGTATCGCCTGCCTTGAACACGCGGCCGTCCTCGGCGCCCAGCATCTTGCGCTTGCTGTGGAACTTTAAATTCGAGGCCCCGACGATGCAGGGCAGCCCCAGCCCGCGGCCGATCACCGCTGCGTGGCTGGTCATGCCGCCCTTCTCGGTCAGCACCCCTGCGGCAGCATGCATACCCCGCACATCTTCCGGAGAGGTCTCCCGGCGCACCAGGATGCAGGCTTCACCGCGTGCAGCACTGGCCTGTGCCTCGGCAGCGGTAAACACCAGCTTGCCAGTGGCGGCGCCAGGGCTTGCCGCAATGCCGCAGCCGATGACGTCGCGCTCGGCATCCGGCGCCACCTGACGGTGCAGCAGTTCATTCAGCATATGCGCATCGAGCCGCATCAGCGCCTCTTCCTGCGGGATGATACCGTCCTCGGCCAGCGCCACTGCAATCCGCACTGCCGCCCGCGCCGAACGCGCCACCCGCACCCCGTCCAGAATATGCACACGTCCGTTTTCGATGACGAACTCCAGCTGCATCTCTTCGCGCAGCTTCTGCCGCATCAGGGCCGCATGGGCTTTCAGGTCTGCAAAGGCTTCAGGCGCCACATCCTGCAGCGACGGCCCGCGCTCATCCTTGGCGAGATACAGCGCCCTGGTGCCCGCTCCCAGCGCATCCCGCCCCTGGCTCTGGCTCAAGTAGCGCCCGGTCAGCTGCGGTTCACCCGTGGTGGAATTCACCAGCTGCAGTACGCCGGACCCGCACTCGCCCTGGCCGACACCGGGGATCATCTCCTGCACCACCAGGCCGAGGCCCGCATCGGCTGGAGCGCCCTTTGCCTGGCGCAGCAGGCGGGCGGAAGTGCCCTCCCAGGCCCGTGCCATCGAGCGCAGCACCGCCGCCAGCTGCTCGCCGGGATCCTGCGGAAAATGCTCATCCGTCTCCGCTTCATAGGCGTGCAGGATCTCGCTCAGCGCATCCGGGCCGCCGTCCTCGACATCGTCGAACACATCCGGATCCAGCCGCGCCACATGCACCGCGTAGGATTGCACGAACCTCAGGTAAAGCGCCGCTGCCGCGTCGCGTCCCAGGCTATCGCAGAGATCGACATAGCGGGCATCGTTCATGCCGATATTGAGGATCGCGCCCGGCCCGCCCCAATCCGGGTCTTCAGAGGAGGGGCGCACGCACAACAGCGCCTCGGGGTCGAACTCACCCAGCACGGCCGACAGGTCCGGCATCTCACCCTCTGCAATCGCATGCACCGCATCAAAGGACAGCGCCACCGTGCGCGGCACCGGCAGATCCAGCCGCACCAGCCGCTGCAGGCATTTCGCCCGGCCGCCATGGCTGGCGGTGGCAATCGGCGCGGTTGCGGTGATCAGCGAGGCCGGCGGGGTCTGTACGAAATCTTTCTGCACTGCAGCACATCTCCTTTGCCTGTCACCATAAGGCGGCAGCGTGATGGCGCAAGGGTCTTGTAACAAGTTACCGGCCCTCGGTCCCGGTCTGGCAAAAGAAAACCGGCCTTTCCTTGCGGAAAGGCCGGTCCCTGCGGGGCAGGTGTTTTTTTACCAGAAAGAAGCAGCAAAGGGAGCTGCTCAGCCCTCGATCTTTGTAAGATCCGCCACCTGGCCGCAGACCTGGCGGATTTGACTGAGGAGGTTCAGGCGGTTGCGGCGGACGATCTCGTTTTCCGCATTCACTTGCACCGCCTCGAAAAACGCATCAATCGGCGCGCGCAGGGCGGCCATGCCCCGCATGGCAGCCGCGAAATCTTCGGCCTCGATGGCCGGAGAGATCGCATCCCCGCCCGCAGCCAGCGCATCGAACAGCGCCGTTTCGGTATCGTCCTCGGCAAACTTACGGTCGGCGCCAAAGGAATATTCGACGCCGTCCTTTTCCTCAGCCTGAGAGAGGATGTTGTTGGCGCGTTTGAAGCCCTGCAGCAGGTTCTCGCCATCGTCGGTCTTGAGGAAATCCTCCAGCGCGCGGGCGCGTTTGACCAGCAGGGACAAGTCGTCATTGCCTTCCATCGCAATGCAGGCATCGATCACGTCATGGCGGATGCCCTGATCGCGCAGGAAGACCTTGAGGCGGTCGTGGAAGAAGGAGAGGAGATCGTCAGAAGTATCCGGCACCTTTTTCTCCAGATCCAGGAATGCTTCCGCAGGAGCGCCGCCAATGCTTTCTTTGACGGCGTTGAAGGCCGCACCAAACACACCGTGCTTGGCAATCTGCTGCAGCAAGTCGTGAGCGTTCTCTTCCGGCAGCGCGCCGTTGCTCGCGATTTCCGCCCGCAGCAGCTGGCTGTCAAAGAACCGGTCCAAAGGCAGCCGCGCATCGTTTTCCAGCACCAGCCGGATCACCCCCAGTGCGGCACGGCGCAGGGCGTAGGGATCTTTCGACCCAGTCGGCTTTTCATCAATCGCCCAGAAACCGGCCAGCGTGTCCAGCTTGTCGGCCAGCGCCACCGCAACCGAAACCGGCTCCGACGGCACATCGTCGCCCGGACCCAGCGGTGAGTAATGGGCTTCGCAGGTGCTGGCGACGGCCGGGGGCAGGCCCGCGGCTTCGGCGTAGTAGCGGCCCATCAGGCCCTGCAGTTCCGGGAACTCATAGACCATTTCCGAGCTGAGGTCGGCCTTGGCCACCCGCGCTGCCTGCTCGGCCAGATCCGCATCGGCGCCCAATACCGGTGCGACCTCACGCGCCAGCGCGGAGATACGGTCGATGCGCGCGGCCTGAGTGCCCAGCTTGTTGTGAAACGTCACGTTGGAGAGGTTTTCCACCCAGGCACTCATGCCCGCCTCGGACTTCACCACCCGCAGGTCGTTCTCCCAGAAGAACTTCGCATCCGCCAGACGCGCCGACAGCACTTTCTGATTGCCGGCCAGAATGGTGGCGCCATTGTCGGCCGTTTCGCGGTTGGCAACGGTGATGAACTTCTCGATATGTCCCGTCTTGGGGTTCTTCACCGAGAAAAATTTCTGGTGCTCCTTCATCGAGGTTTGCAGCACCTCCGGCGGCAGCTCCAGGAATTCCTCGTCGATGGCGCCCATCAGCACCACCGGCCATTCAACCAGACCGGCAACCTCGGCCAACAGGCCCTTGTCCTCGACCACATCAAGGCCGGAAGCGAAGGCCTGATTGATGGCCTCCTGCCAGATCGCGGCCTGGCGTTCCGCCGGATCCAGCACAACATGGGCGCGCTTCAGCTTGGCAGCATAGTCGTCAAAGCCGGTGACGGTGATCTCATCCGGTGCCATAAAGCGATGGCCGCGGGTGCTGGCGCCGGACTTGATGCCGTCGATATCCAGGTCAACCACCGCGGCGCCTGCCTCATCCGACAGGATGCAGAGGATCGAATGCAGCGGCCGCACCCAGCGCAAGGAGCCTGCGCCCCAGCGCATCGACTTGGGCCAGGGGAAGTTGCGGATGGTCGCCTCCAGCACCTCGGCGATGATCTCCGCCGCCGGGCGGCCGGGCTTTTCGATCATAGCGAAATAGACCGCACCTTTGGGGGTGTCGCGCTCTTCCAGCTGGTCACGGGTCAGGCCAGCACCGCGCAAAAAGCCTTCAATTGCCTTGTCCGGCGCGCCGACCTTGGGGCCTTTGCGTTCTTCGCGGATGGTGGGGCTTTCCGCCAGCAGGCCGTCGACCGCCAGGGTCAGGCGCCGCGGTGTCGACAGCGCTGCCGCACCTGCATAGGTGAGGCCCGCCTCGACCAAACCATCGGTCACGCGCTTTTTCAGGTCCTCGGCGGCACGCGCCTGCATACGGGCCGGGATTTCCTCGGAAAACAGTTCAATCAGCAGATCGGGCATCAGATATCCTCACGGATGGCCGCGCGGGCGGGCGCAGCGGAATAATTGGAAAAGGCGGGCACGGCGCGGACTGTCATCAATTCCCCTCGCCTGCCTCAGGCCGGGGCGGGCATTCCTCGCCCACCACGGTGCCGTCATAGGCTTTCTGGCCGCATTTGTTCAGCTCGTGCCAGACATAGCCGCGGCCCTCGTCGGTGACGGCGACGATACGGTCTACGCCATAGGAAATGTTCTTGACCGACAGGAAGGACTTGGCCGATCCCTCCGCCAGCTTTGCGCCGATGGCCGCAGCGTCAAAGCAGCCGAACCAATCCGGCGCATTGCGCGGTTCAATCTTGTCCGACAGGGCAAAGACCTGCGCCAGCTCGTCCGGCGAGACCTTGGTGGTGAAACAGGCGCGGTAGCGGATCGGCGAGCTGCCGGCATCAATCGCCTCAAAATCGGAATAGGCAATCGGCTGCCCCTCGCCGCCGTCCAGCGGCACCAGCACCACATCGCGGCCCGGCTGCAGTTCGACCTCATCATAAAAACCATAGACCTGGAGGTAATACATCGCCCCCCCGGCCGCGAGGCCGGAGACGATCAGGATCAGGGCAAGGAATTTCCCCATAACGTGCTGTCCCCTGCTCAGGCCGCGGTCTCAGCCGAGTGGCCGCCCGCCTCGGTCAGCACAAAGGCATCGGCGCACTGCTTGGCCAGCGCGCGGACGCGGCCGATATAGGCCTGGCGTTCGGTGACCGAAATCACCCCGCGGGCATCCAGCAGGTTGAAGATATGCGAAGCCTTGATGCACTGGTCATAAGCCGGATGCGCCATGATAATGCGCTTGCCGGTCTTGGGGTCCTGATGCTCCTCAGCCAGGATCACGGCGCATTCGGCCTCGGCCTCCTCGAAATGGCGCAGCAGCACCTCGGTATTGGCCACGTCAAAGTTCCAGCGGGCGTATTCTTCCTCAGTCTGCTTGAACACATCGCCATAGGTCAGCGGGATCAGCGCATCCGGATCGTTGTAGGGCATGTCCATCACGTGATCGACCCCCAGCACATACATCGCCAGACGCTCCAGACCATAGGTCAGCTCGCCCGATACCGGGTGGCAGTCATGACCGCCGACCTGCTGGAAGTAGGTGAACTGGCTGACTTCCATGCCGTCGCACCAGACCTCCCAGCCCAGCCCCCAGGCGCCGAGTGTCGGGCTTTCCCAGTCATCCTCGACAAAGCGGATGTCATGCAGCGCCATATCGACGCCGATCGCTTCCAGCGAGCCCAGATACAGCTCCTGCAGGTTCGGCGGCGAAGGTTTGATCAGCACCTGGTACTGGTAATAATGCTGCAGCCTGTTCGGGTTCTCGCCATAACGGCCATCCGTCGGACGCCGCGAAGGCTGCACATAAGCCGCGGCCCAGGCCTTGGTCCCCAGCGAGCGCAGCGTGGTCGCCGGGTGGAAGGTACCGGCGCCGACTTCCATGTCATAAGGCTGCATCACCGCGCAGCCTTTGGCGGCCCAGTAATTCTGGAGCCTCAGGATAATCTCTTGGAAGGAGCGCGGCGCGCCGTTGGTCTGGGTCATCTCTCATCCCTTTTGGGGGTGCTGGCCTTTTGGGGCATCCGGGGCAGCAATTGCGGGGATCTTCCTATGCAAGGCTCCGGGCAGGGTCAACGCCCTCTGGCCTCTTGCGCGGTCCCGTCCGGCCTGCTGTTTGCGCTCCATTGGCAACAAAATTGCGGAAATGCGGCAACGGGTCGGGAATTCCCCGCTAGATGAGGAGTTCCCTTTGGCCTCTCAAAATGCTTATTCTCCGCGTCAAAGAATAAGAGTACTTCCGGGATACGAGGCCCTGACAATGAAAAAACTGTTTGCCGCTCTGGCCCTGCCGCTGATCGCGCTGGCCATGGCGTTCGCTGCGCCGGTGTCGGCGCAAAGCAGCCGCGACGCGGTCTGGATCCAGATCGCCGCCCGGCCGTCTCTGCGCGAGGCCGAAAACGAGGCCCGCACCTATGCCGCCCGACTGCCCGATGTTTCAGGCTATGCGCTTGGCGGCGGCTGGTACGGCGTGGTGATCGGACCGTACGCCCGCGAAGACGCCGAGCGCGTGCTTCAGGTCTACCGTACCGAAGGCCAGATCCCGCGAGACAGCTTCATCGCCTTCCGCCGCAACCTGCGCAGCCAGTTCTATCCGGTAGCGGCAGACGCCGCCCAACCCGTGGAACCGGCCCCTGCCCCGGCGGCACCTGCAACTGCGGAACCGGAACCGCAGCAGCAGACCGCCGTCCAAACCACCCTGCCCGACGAAACCCCGGCAGAGGCCCGTCGCAGTGAGCGCACGCTCTCGCGCGAGCAGCGTATGGAGTTGCAGGTCGCGCTTCAGGCCGCAGGTTTTTATAATTCCGCAATCGATGGCGCCTTTGGCCGCGGCACCCGCCGCTCGATGAGCGATTGGCAAACGGCCCGCGGCTTTGAGCCGACCGGCGTGCTGACCACCGCCCAGCGCCAGGTGCTGATGGATGAATACAACGCACCGCTGATCTCGGTCGGCATGGCCCGTGTCGAGGACGCCAAGTCCGGCATCGCCCTGCAGATCCCGGCGGGAGAAGTGTCTTTCACCCGCTATGAAGCTCCCTTCGCGCATTACAGCAGCAAAGGCGATCTGGGCGTGAAGCTGCTGCTGATCAGCCAGCCCGGCGACAAGCGCACCCTCTTCGGCCTCTACGACATCCTGCAGACCCTGGAAATCGTGCCGCTGGAAGGCCCGCGCCAGCGCGGTGCCGACAGCTTTACCATCGAAGGCCGCAACAGCAAGATCGTCTCCTTCACACAGGCCAGCCTGAAAAACGGTGAAGTCAAAGGCTTCACCCTGATCTGGCCTGCCGGGGACGAAGACCGCCGCGCCCGGGTTCTGGCTGCAATGCAGTCCAGCTTCACCCGCCTCGAGGGGGTTCTGGACCCGGCCGAAGGCGGCGATGCGGTGCAAAGCGTCGACCTGGTCTCGGGACTGGACATCCGCAAGCCGAAACTGTCGCGTTCTGGCTTTTTCGTCGATGACAACGGCAGCGTGCTGACCACCTCGGACGTGGTGGCGGGCTGCACACGGATCACCCTGGACCATGGCTACAAGGCTGAGGTTGCCGCCAACAACACGGCAGACGGCATTGCCATCCTCAAGCCATCCCAGGCGCTGGCGCCTGCTGCGGTCGCCGGCCTCAGCACCGCCTCACCGCGGCTGCAGTCCGAAGTGGCGGTCTCCGGCTTCTCCTACGAAGGCGTGCTGGGCGCCCCCAGCCTTACCTGGGGCAAGATTGCCGATGTCAAAAGCCTGGACGGCAACACCGGCGTCGCCCGCCTGGAACTGACAGCACAGCCCGGCGATGCCGGCGGCCCTGTGCTGGACAGCACCGGCGCCGTGCTGGGCATGCTGCTGCCGCGCCAGATCGAAGGCAAGCAGCTGCCTGAGGGGGTAAGCTTTGCTGTCAATGCAGAAGCCATCCGCGGCGCGCTCAGTGCCGCAGGCCTCAGTGCCGCCGAGCAGAACGCCTCTGCAGGCAGCCTGCCAAATGCGGCAATCACCCGGCTTGCCTCCGACATGACCGTTCTGGTCAGCTGCTGGGAGTAAGCGCGGGGGCCTTACGAGGCCAGCGGTTTAAAAACATCAGCCGGTGCGGGTTTCGCACCGGCTTTTTCGTGCCAGCCTAGTAGTTTTTCCCCAAACCAGCGGAGTGCTTCGGGACTGTCCAGGCCTCGCGCCGTTGGGCATGGCACTGCAGCTGAGTGCAGCGCCGCGCTGCCGCGCAGCGTCCGGCCCAAGGCTGCCAAGGGGGCTGGCGCAGCCTGGGACCTACGGGCGCGGGAGCCCTCTGCCCTAGGCCGACCAGTTCGGTTCAATAGGGGTGGATACGACCGTCCCAAGTGTGGAAGCAGCCGGTGGTTTCCACTGTCAGGACGTCGAACTCATTGATCAGCCCGGCCACCGACTCTTCCACAGTGATGTCGCCCTCGTCGCCGCCCATATCGGTGCGCACCCAGCCGGGATGGTAGATCCCCACCGCAATCCCCTCGGGCTGCAGATCCGCGGCCAGGTTACGGCCGATATTGAGCGCCGCCGCCTTGGAGGCCCGATAGGCATAGCTGCCCCCCGGCGCCCGCGCGTGGCTGGCCATCTGCGACGAGAGAATGGCGATCTTGGGTTTTTCCGCCAGCCGCAGATTGGGAAGCATCGCCTGCACCGTCAGGAAAACGCCGGTCACATTTGCTGCCAGCGTCTTGGCCCAGACCTCAGCCGAGTAATCCTCCAGCGCCATCGCCTTGTCGATGTAAACGCCGGCATTACAGACCAGCAGATCCACCGGCCGGTCTTTGATCTGTGCGGCAAAACGCGCCTGCTGCCCGGGGTCGGAGACATCCAGGCGCACGCCCGAGGAGTGATCGCGCGAGGTGCCCGTCACTTCATAGCCCGTCTCCTGCAGCCGCTTCACCAGCTCTTTGCCGATCCCGCGGCTGGTTCCTGTCACAACTGCATGCATTCTGCCCTGCCCCTCAATTGGATTTCCGGCCGGGACGGAAAGGCAGCGGCATCACCGGCACCCCTTCCTCGATCAGCTC
>JBFOLS010000686.1:0-9210 GCA_040830225.1 Leisingera sp. | reverse complement strand
CGGTGCTGCGGTGCCCTCTGGGTCATCTGCGGTTCGGATTTGTCTGAGTGGGCGTAGGGCATCGGGCGACTCCATTGAAGGCGGCGCTGATTTTGATCTGTTTTTGTTCCGGTGCAAGGGGGGCTGGGTGCCAATCCGGGGCATGGTGTCAGATTTTGTCAGCAGGGGCGGGGCGCTGGAGCTTGGTCAGCAGTTCTGCCAGCCGCCGAGCCTCACCGGGGCTGAAATGCGGGGTGACGGCCTGCTGCATGGCGCCGGCGTAGACCTCCCACATCTGCGTGCGGATTTTGGCGCCTTCGGCGGTGAGCAACAGGATCTGGCCGCGGCCATCGCCGCCGCACTCCTGCCGTTTCAGGTATCCGGCCTTGGCCAGCCGGTCCGCCAGCCGTGAGACGCCGTATTGCGGCAGGAGCAGTCTCTTCTGCAGCTCATAGGGGCGCAGGCCGGCTTCACCTGCGCATTCCAGCTCCCACAAAAGGTCGTACCAGTCGAGCCCCGGCAGATCCGCTTGTTTCAACGCGGCTTCAACCGCGGCGAGGATGGTCTTGTGGGCGCGTGCCAGTGGCAGCCAAACAGCAAAGGGATCGGGGGAGGGTTGGGGCATGGCGGAAATTTAGATGCAAGTGCATTGACATTCAAGGGTACTCTGCCCATCTGCATATACATGCAACTGCATCTAAATGAGGATCCCATGAGCGACCTGCATCTGATCAGCCACCATTTGTGCCCCTATGTGCAGCGTGCGGTGATTGTGCTGAGCGAGAAATCCATCCCGCACAGCCGCACCTATATCGATCTGGCGGACAAGCCTGATTGGTTCCGCGAGCTGTCACCGCTGGGCCGGGTGCCGCTGCTGGAGACCGGCGGGCGGGTGCTGTTCGAGAGCCAGGTGATTGCGGAGTACCTGGATGAGACCACACCTGGCTCACTGCACCCGGAAGACCCGCTGGAACGGGCAAGGCACCGGGCCTGGATCGAGTTTGGTTCGGACACGCTGGCTGCCATCGGCAAGCTGTACAATGCACCGGATGAGGCGGGGTTCGCCCATGCGGCAGAGGCCGTGCGCGGGCGGCTGGAGCGGATTGCGCCGGAGGTGGAAGGGCCGTTTTTTGCGGGTGGCAGCTTCCACATGGTGGATGGCGTTTGGGGCACGATCTTTCGTTACTTCGAGGTTTTTGATGTGATTGGAGACTTTGGGCTGATGCCGGTGACAGGCCGCTTGGCGGACTGGCGGTCGGCAGTTCTGGCGCGCCCTTCGGTGCGGGAGGCGCCGCCGGAGGGTTATCCGGGCCGGCTGATGGCGTTTCTCTGCGCCCGGCGTTCCTATTTGGGGGAACTGGCGGGAGATGCCTGTGGCCAGAGTGCAAACCCTCTATAATCCAGTGCAAAAGGCACCTTGCTGCTGCCGGGTATCCGGCGCATAAATGCGCTGGATTGAGACTCAAGCGGGAGACAGCCCATGCAAGCACGGATCTACCGGCCGGCACGCAATGCCATGACCTCAGGCATGGCTAAAACGCGGAAGTGGGTGCTGGAATACGCGCAGGCGAGCGCCCGCGAGGTGGACCCGCTGATGGGCTGGACCTCGTCCGGCGACACCCAGAGCCAGGTCAAGCTGCGTTTCGACAGCAAGGAAGCGGCGCTGGAATATGCCAAAGATCATGGCATCGAGGCGCAAGTGGTGGAGCCGAAGACCCGCAAGGCCAATATCCGGACCGGCGGCTATGGCGAAAATTTTGCCACCAACCGCCGTGGACCCTGGACGCACTAAGCGTTGTAACGCTTCCACGAGTTCCCGCCGTTCTAGCGCGGGCCTCACCATGAACTGCATTTAGGGCGCCCAATGGGCGCCTTTTCCAATTTTGGATCTGAACAGGGCAGGGGCCAAAATCCCCCTGCAGCGCTTGGTGGAATTTGCAGAAGAACTGCCAAACTGATCAGCTCCGCCCAATCGGAAACGGCGCCTATATTGGGCATCTCAATTGCGGTCGGCCGTTCCCAGCCGGGAGGACGATACCGCAACATACTGAGGCAAGCCCTGTCCAAAGCCATCGCAACAGAATTGCACAGTATGTTCTTCGCGCTAGGCCAAGCTGTTAACGGCAGCAATAGCAGAAGGATTTTCGTTTGAACCAAGCCCGCGCTGACTTCGTAAACTGTCGCCGGTCAAAGAAGTCAGCCCGGTTTGCGCCATGCCGATGCTCAGTTCTTCACTTAGAGCATCCCATAGTTGTTCCAGGCCTGCCTCTCCGGCAGCGGCGATTGCAAACTGCAGAATTCTTCCGGCAAAGACGAAATCTGCCCCAAGTGACAGAGCCTTGAGAACATCCTCGCCTGACCGGATTCCGCTGTCATAGAAAACAGGAAAATCGGGCCCAAGGTCGGCGCGGATTTTCGCAAGCATTTCAATCGGGGCCGGCGCGGCCTCCAGCTGCCGCGCGCCGTGGCTTGAGACTTGAATGGCATCAACGCCTGCCGACATCAGCGCGCGGGCGTCCTCGGCGTCCAGAACGCCTTTCACCACCAGTTTTCCGGGCCAGAGATCGCGCAGCCGGGCCAGCGTGTCCCAGGTTGCCCGTGCCCGGCTCTCGGTGCGGTCGAAGTCATAGTCCTCCATCTCGAAATTCGCCATCACCGGCTTGCCCTTGAGCAGGGTTGTCAGCGACCAGCGCGGGTGCATGGCAAAGTCAAAGAACTGCCGCGGGCCAATGCGGAAGGGCATTTTGAAGCCATGGCGTAATTCGCGCGGGCGGCGGCCGACCTCCGGCACATCCACAGTCAGCACCAGCGTCTGATACCCCGCGGCTTTGGCCCGTTCGGCCAGTTTGAAGGTGCCAGTGCCGTCCCCGCTGAAGTAAAGCTGGAACCAGGCATAGCCCTCTGCCGTCTCCAGGATGGTTTCCAGTGGAGTGGAGGCAACCGTGGAGACGCCATGAGGCACGCGGTAACGTGCCGCTAGCCTGGCCAGCATCAGATCGGCACCCGGAGCGGCCAGATTGCACATGCCCATGGGGGCAATGCCGAAAGGCCGGTCTGCCTCTGCGCCAAAGATCTGAGTGGCCAGCGACCGTTGGCTGACATCCCGCAATATGCGGGGCCGCAGGGTGACGGCATCCATGGCGGCCCGGTTGCGTGCCGCGCCGGTTTCCTGCCCGGCGGCACCGTCGATGTAATCAAACACCATCCAGGGCAGCCGCCGCCGGGCCAGGCGGCGGGCATCCTCAGCCGAGTGGATGGCGCCTGCGCCCATCAGTCGGCCACAGCCTTCATGAAGCGGTCGCGGATCACCACGGGATCCATAGTGATCACGGGCATCTTGGCATTGCCGCTGTCGCATTTGACCACCAGCACCGTGGCCTCGCCGCGGGCCAGCGCCTCCTCAAGTGCGGAGCCGGTGTCCGTGTCCTGCACTTCCACCACCCGGGCGCATCCGGCGGCGCGGGCCATGCCGGCCAGGTCGGTGCGGCGGCTGGTGTAAGTCGGCTGGTCACCGGTGGAGCCATAGGAGCCGTTGTCGACGATCATCAGGATGTAGTTGCCGGGCGCGTTGTTGCCGATGGTTGGCAAGGTGCCGAGGTTGGTGAGGATCGAGCCGTCACCGTCGATCACGATCACCGGTTTGGGCTGCGCCAGCGCCAGCCCCAGCCCGATGGAGGAGGCCAGCCCCATGGTGCCCAGCATGTAGAAGTTGCTGGGCTGATCATCGATGGCGTGCAGCTCCTGGCTGGGGATGCCGATATTGCAGACCACCAGCTGGTCCCGCAGGATGGGCGCGATCTCTTTCAGGATTTCGGAACGGATCATTGGTCGCCGTAGCCTCCCCAGAAATTGGCGTCGGTCAGGATGGCAACGGGCTTGTTGCACATGAAGGTGTATTTCAGGATATTGTCCAGCTCCTCGACGTCCCGCTGCCAGTGGAAGTGGTAGGTCGGGATATTGAGCTGAGCCAGGAGCGCCTTGGTATGAACAGCCATCTCCACCTGGCAGGCCACCGGCTCACGCAGTTCGCCGCGGTAGGAGATCAGCATCGGCAGCGGCATGCGGTAGTACTGGGTCAGCGTTGCCAGCGTGTTGATCGTCACACCGATGGCGGTGTTCTGCATGATGATGGCCGGGCGCTTGCCGCCCATCCAGGCGCCGGCGCAGAGGCCCATGCCTTCGTCTTCCTTGTTGGAGGGGATGTGGAAGATGTCGTCGCGCTGGTCGATCTCCTCGATCACGCCGGCCAGCTGCTTGCATGGCACGGTCGTGACGAAGGAGACGCCGTTGGCGGCCAGATCGTCAGCGATCCTCTTGTCTATGTTCATGGTCGGTTGCCTTTGCTTCCGGTGTCAGTGTTCAGGGTCAGGCGGTGCGGCAGACATGCACCGCGCAAGGCGCGTGGCGGACAACGCGGGCAGCTGTCGTGCCCAGAAAGAAGTCGCTGAGGCCCGGTTTATGGGAGCCGACAACGATACAGTCGATCCCGTGTTTTTCTGCGTATTCAACAATGGCGCGGTACGACCGCCCCTTGACGATTTCCGCCGTAACATCGCCGTAGTCAGCGGTCTTCTTGGTCAATTTCTGGCGGGCATTTTCCAAGCCTTCGCGTACAGCGTTCTCGTCCAGATAGGCGCTTACGGAGCCTTGCGGCGCTTCATAAACATGAAGCGCTGTGATCCGCCCGCCTGGATTGCACAGGGTGGCTGCGGCCTTCAACGTTGTGCCGGAAACCCCATGGTCCAGAGCCATGGGAACCAGGATATTGTCATACATGGGTTCTCTCCGTTTGCTTGGGCAGGCGGTTCAGGCCCAGGGGTCAAGGATGATCTTGGGGGCCGCCACCGCGCCTAGCCGCAACTCGCGGAAGGCGGCGGCGCCGTCCGACAGCGGCCTCTTTTCAGGCCAGTCCAGCGGGCCGAGGCGGCCATCGAAGATCGCCTGCGCGGTGTCGCGGAAATCCTGCGCGGTGTATGTGTAGGTGCCGATGAAAGTGATTTCCTGAAGCGTCATGCGGCGCACATCCAGCCCGCCTGTATCTTCGCCCAGCCCGACGTGAGCAATCACCCCACCGGGGGCGGCCGCAGCAGATGCCGCAGCGCGGGTAGCGGCAAAACCCACGGCGTCCACCACCAGCGGCGCCATGCCTTGGAAGTCTGCAGCCGCTTGCTGACCGCAGCGCTCCGTCAGAAAGGCCCGTCGCGCGGCGTTAGGTTCCTGGATGGTCACATCCTCAACCCCCATCGCCCGCAGCGCCAGCGCCGCCGCCAGTCCGATAGCGCCGCCGCCGATCACCAGCGCGCGGCGCTCCATTGACGGATGCAGCGCCTCCAGCGCCAGCCGGGCGGCGTGCCAGCTGACGGCCAACGGTTCCGCCAGTGCAGCCTTTTCAAGCGGGACTTCGTCAGGCACGGTCACAAGATTGCGCTCCGGCATCGATACGAACTGGGCGAAGGCTCCCTCGCGCGGGGGCATAGAGATGATCTGGCGGCTGGTGCAGAGGTTTTCACGTCCAATGGCACATGCAGAGCAGGTGCCGCAGGTGACAAGCGGGTTGATCGTGACCCTGCGGCCGGCCTGTTGACCCTCCTCGATTACTCCGGCCGCTTCATGCCCGAGGATCAAGGGAGCGGGCCGGCGGTTGTCATGGCCCAGGTAAGCATGCATGTCTGACCCGCAAATGCCTGAGGCTTGGATACGGATCAGGTGCTCCCCCGGCTGGCCTGCCGCCATCGGCACGTCGCGGAACGCCAGTTCTTCAACCCCTTCGTAAATCAGAGCTTTCATTTCGCCGTGAACCCCCCGTCAACCATCAGGACCTGCCCGGTGACATAAGCCGACGCGTCCGAACACAGGAACAGCAGCGGCCCGTCGATGTCTTCCAGCCGCCCGTTGCGCCCGATGCAGGTCTGCGCGGCGTTGCGGGCGGCGCGGGTGTCATCACTGAACACCGCTTGTGTCAGTTCGGTCGGGAAGAAGCCCGGCCCGATGGCATTGGCGGTGATGCCATGGGGCGACCAGGCCTCGGCCATGGCGCGGGTGAGCTGGCCAATGCCAGCCTTGCTGGCGCCGTAGGCGATGCCGCCTGGAAAGGCGCGGGTGGTCTGCAGCGAGGCGAAATTGACGATCCGCCCCCAGCCCCGCTCCTTCATCGCGGGCACCAGCGCCTGGCTAAGGAAGAAG
Organism: Leisingera sp.; assembly: GCA_040830225.1. Classification (GTDB taxonomy): domain Bacteria; phylum Pseudomonadota; class Alphaproteobacteria; order Rhodobacterales; family Rhodobacteraceae; genus Leisingera. The sequence goes on along the minus strand of JBFOLS010000686.1, from coordinate 3,048 downwards.
GGGGCTGAAAGGTTCAGTGCCAGGGTTTTGTCCCATTCCGCTATCGTCACATCATCGGCGGCCTGCCGGGTGTTGACGCCGGCGGCATGCACAAGGATGTCCGGCGCACCGAATGGGGCGGAGACCCCATCCCGCAGTGCGTCCAGCGTGCTTCTGTCCGCGACATCGGCAGCCACATAGGCGGCGGTCGGCCCGATCTCCGCACAGAGGCTTTCCAAAGCCTCGGTGCGACGGGCCACCGCCACCACCTTTGCTCCGGCGGCAGCAAGGGCCACCGCCGCCCGCCGCCCCAGTCCGGAACTGGCACCGGTGATGCAGGCGGTGCGGCCTGTCAGGTCGAACAATGCGCGCGGGTCAGCCATTTGCGGTCAGGTCAAAGGTTTCATCCGGGAAGTACTTTGCCAGCCGCACGTCGGCAGCACGGGCATGGCCCTCCATCCCTTCCAGCCGGGCAATCCGCGCGGTGGCCTCGGCCACCGGTTTGGAGCCTTCGCGGGTGGCGCGCTGCCAGGTGACGATTTTCATGTATTTGTGGACGCTGAGGCCGCCGGTATAGCTGGCCGCGCGCGAGGTCGGCAGCACGTGATTGGTGCCTGCCGCCTTGTCGCCGTAAGACACCGTGGTCTCCTCGCCCAGGAACAGGGAGCCGTAGCAGGTGAGCCGCTCCAGCCACCAGTCCAGATCGTCAGCCTGCACCGTCAGATGCTCGGGCGCGTATTCGTCGGAACAGGCTGCCATGTCTTCGCGGTCCGCGCAAAGGATCACCTCGGCATAATCGCGCCAGGCGGCGGTGGCGTTTTCCCGGTTCACCTCGGGCAGATCGTCGATGCAGGCGGGCACCAGCCGCATCACTTCTTCCGCCAAGGCGCGGTCGTCGGTCACCAGCCAGACCGGCGAGTTGTAGCCGTGCTCTGCCTGGCTGACGAGATCGGTGGCAACGATATGCGCGTCCGCTGTGCTGTCCGCCAGGATGAGGCTGTCGGTGGGGCCTGCGATCATGTCGATGCCGACGCGGCCGAACAGGATGCGCTTGGCCTCCGCCACAAACTGGTTTCCGGGGCCGACCAGGATGTTGGCCTTGGGCAGTCCGAACAGGCCGAAGGTCATCGCCGCGACCCCCTGCACGCCGCCCATAGCCATGATCTTGTCGGCACCGCAGATATGGGCGGCATATACGATGGCGGGGGCTACACCGACGCCGGGACGCGGCGGCGAGCAGGCGGTGATGTGTTTGCAGCCGGCCACCTTGGCGGTGGTCACAGTCATGATGGCGCTGGCGATGTGGCTGTAGCGTCCGCCCGGCACGTAACAGCCTGCCGCATCCACGGGGATCGCCTTCTGTCCGGTGATGAAGCCGGGGGAGATTTCGGTTTCCACGTCATGCACGGTGCTTTTCTGCAGTTCGGCAAAGCGGCGCACATTGTCGTGGGAGAAGCGGATGTCAGCCTTGAGCTTTTCCGGCACCAAGGCGCAGGCCGCCTCGATCTCTTCCGGCGTCAGCAGCACATTGCCTTCGTACTGATCGAATTTGGCGGCATACTCCAGCGCCTTGGCGTCGCCGCCGGCCTCGATGTCGTCCAGGATGCCTTGCACGATCTTATGGGTCTCGGAGGCATCCGACTTGGGGGTCAGAGCAGCCTTTTTCAGGTATTCACGGGTCATTTCCAGGGGGTCCTACTTGTAGATATCAGGAAGCAGCGTGGTCGAGATCGGCGGGAAATAGGCGATCAGCAGAACCACGATCAGCATGGTCAAAACAAAGGGCACGGCGCGGGCAGCGATTTTGAGGATCGACTCGCCGGTGATGCCGGAGACAACGAAGAGGTTGAGGCCCAGCGGGGGGGTGATGAAACCCACCCCCAGCGCGGTGATCATCATGATGCAGAACTGGATCTCGTTCATGCCGATGTTGTCGGCCAGGGGCTTGAGGATCGGTGCCAGGATCACGATGTTGGGCGTGGTTTCCATCACGCAGCCCGCTGCGATCAGGATGCAGATCATCAGAAGGATCAGCACTGACGGATCATCGGTCAGCCCGGTTACCGCGGTCACGAAACCCTGCGGCACGCCCATGATTGCGAGTGCCTCTGCCAGCGGGGCGGAAAAGGCGATGATCGGCAGGATCACCCCGTTCACCTTGGCGGAGCTGACCAGCATGGCCGGAAAGTCCGAAAGTTTCAGAGTGCCCAGGATGAAACCCATCAGGATAGTGACGACGACCGCCGTTGCGCCGGCCTCGGTCGGGGTCAGGCGTCCGGAGAAGATGCCGTAGAAGATGATTCCCGGCACGATAAAGGCATACCAGCCGGACTTCAGCGCGTGGCCCAGGTTGCCCAGCCATTCGCCCAGTCCCATGTTGCCGCCGGTTTCATAGGTGTAAAGCCGGTTCATGATGATGTTGGTGATCAGGATCGACACCAGGATCGCCAGGCCAGGGATCAGCGCCGCCAGGAACAGGGTGGAGGCAGAAATACCCAGCACCAGGCCGATGATGATATAGGCGATTGAGGGCGGGATCAGGATGCCGGTGCAGGCGCCTGCCGCCACCAGCGCGCAGGCATAGGGGCGCGGATAGCCGCTTTCGACCAGCCGGTTGATGGTCATCCGGCCTACCGCCGCGGCACCCGCCGCATCCGAGCCCGAGATCGCGGCGAACATGCCGCAGACCAGCACCGTGGCTGAGCCGAACCCGCCGCGTGTCCAGCAGGTCAGCGCCTCGGCCACATCCAGGAATTTCTTGCTGAGCCCGGTTCGGACCAGCACATCGCCGGTCAGGATGAACAGCGGCACCGCCGTCAGCGCAAAAGCGTCGATACCGGTGAACAGGCTTTCACCGATGGCGCTCAAAGGCAGGTCGCCGGACATCACCAGCATGGTGGTGGCTGCCGCGCCGATGGCTGCCCAGACCGGCACTGCCATCGCGATGAGCGCGACGAACAGGATCACCGGAACGTAGAAATCCCAGCCCAGCTCAACCGTTTGATTAAGTGAATTCCACAGCATCGCTCAGGCCTCTCAATCAAACAGCTTGTCGCCTTCAAAGACGGG
>JBFOLS010000685.1:0-2820 GCA_040830225.1 Leisingera sp. | reverse complement strand
GCACTGAGGTAGCAGCGCTCGAGCAGGCGGCCCAGGCCGAGGCCACCGCACTGGAGACGGGCGGCCAGGCCACCCTTAGCTTCAGGGCCGAAGATGCAAGGATTCTGGCCGATGTTTGAACGCTCCGCCGATGTGGCGCTGAACTTTCGCGACGAGGGCGCGGGCGATCCGGTGCTGCTGATCCACGGGGTCGGCTCGGACCTGGAGAGCTGGGACGGGGTGATGTCGCTTCTCTCTCCCACCCGCCGCTACATCCGCTTTGACCTGCGCGGGCATGGGGCTTCCCGGCGCACGCCGGGGCCGTATACGCTGGCCGACCTGGTAGGTGACGCAAGAGCGTTGCTTGATCATCTGGAGATCAAACGAGTCTCGGTTATCGGCTTTTCGCTGGGAGGGTTGATCGCCCAGGCGCTGGCGCTGGCCTGTCCGAAACAGGTGCAGTGCCTGACGCTGGTTTCTACCGTTGGCGGCCGGACCCCTGAGGAACAGGCCCGCGTTCTTGAACGCGCCGAAACCCTGGCGCGTGAGGGCGCGCTGACCCATCTGGCCAATGCCGTCGACCGCTGGTTTACCCCGGAATTCGTCGCCGCCCATCCAGAGGTGCTGGAAGCGCGGCGTCAGAAATCACTTCGGAATGATCCAGACTGTTACGTCGCCGCCTACCGGGTGCTGGCGAACAACGATTTGGCGTCGGATCTCTGCCATATTAAGGCTCCGGCCCTGGTGATGACCGGCGAAAATGACATCGGCTCCTCGCCGCGGATGTCGGAATTCATGGCATCACAGATCCCCGATGCCCGACTGCATATCCTGCCGCGGCTGAAACACTCGGTGCTGCTGGAAGCGCCGGATCAGGTGGCGGCCCTTATAGACCCCTTCCTTGCTGCCCATGGCGGCCCAACAGAAAAGACCAAGACATGACCCCGGAAGTCCGCAAATACGTTGCCTGGATCGAAGACATCCTGATCGAGGGCTGCAAGCCCGCCAACCCGCCCCTGCGCATGGCCGCGGTGGCGGCGGTGCTGAAAAACCCCTGGACCGGCCGCTTTGTCGAGGATCTCACCCCGGAAATCCACGCCTTTGCCCCGGTGCTGGGCGAGGAGATGGTAAACCGGCTGATGCCGCTGGTGGGCGGCGGGGACAAGGTGCAGGCCTTTGGCAAATCCGCCATTGTGGGGATGAACGGAGAGGTTGAGCATGCCTCCGCCCTCATTCACACCCTGCGCTTCGGCAACTTCCTGCGCGATGCGGTGCAAAGCAGCGAGTTCATCCCATTCTCGAACAAGCGCGGCGGCCCGGGCAACTCGATCACCATGCCGCTGAAGCACATTACCGAGGGCGGTGCGCGCTCGCACTTCCTGACGGTGGAATTCAACATCCCTGATGCACCCGGGCCGGATGAAGTGCTGATTGCCATCGGCGTTGCCACCGGCGGTCGGCCGCATCACCGGATCGGTGACCGGTTCCAGGACATGAAGGACCTGGGCCACGATCAGACCGAACGGCCGCTGTAAAGAGAGCGTCAGAACGCAGGGCAAAACTGTGTCCTGGCTCTAGTAAATTTCGAGCCAGGGCCGTCTGCTTTTCGCTGGTTGCGTCTTGCTGCATCGGCGAAGTTCGATACCATCAGGAAGGTCCGCAATGGGCTCAAAGCACCAGTCCTTTTCTTCTGTAGCAGCGCTAGCCACGACTGCAGGCTTTGGCGCGCTCTGCGAATAACCTGGCGGGTAGCTACCGGTAACTGCGCCGTAATGCGCTTGTATTCAACTCAATGTGAGAGTTCGCGGGAGCGGGCTAAAGCTGCTGCTACAGCGTCGTCAACGATGGCCTTCAAATTGTCGTGCAGCCCAAATGCATCCAAAGCAGCGGCTGTTGTTCCTCCTTTAGACGTAACGCTTTGACGTAAGTCCGCTGGTGCCCTTTTCGTCTTCAGCAGCTCGGCGGCACCGATCATCGTGTCAATCGACAGGTCCAGAGCAAGAGGCTCAGGCAAACCGGCCTTTGTCCCTGCTTGGGCAAGGGCTTCGACGAATGCAAAGAAGTAAGCAGGGCCGCTGCCGGATATTGCTGTGGTAATATGAATGTGATCTTCATCTCCGATCCACCGAATGGCCCCGGAGCCTGAAAAGAGCAACTCAAAGGTCTTCTTCCGAGTGCTGTCTGCGGTGTAGGCAACGTTGACTGATCTCCCAACAGCAGCGGCCATATTCGGCATGCAGCGTACAACCGAGCAAGGCTTTCCTGCGCAAGCTGCGATACGCGCGCTGCTGATACCGGCCATGATCGAAACAACTGTGCCGCTTTCGGCCAATACAGCAGCCCAATCAGTGCCGAAGGTCTCGAAAATCTGCGGTTTGACGGCCAGAACAACAACATCAAACAGTGTGCCCGGTTCGATTTCGTCAGTCCGCCGGTATAGGCCTTTCAGGTTCAGGCCAACTGCCAATTCCACATCAGCAAATGGATCCAGAACTGAAACCTGGGCCATGTCGCCCCCGCCGGCTTTGTATCCTGTCAGAATTGCCTGAGCCATGTTCCCGGCTCCAATGAACAGAGTTGTTTTTGATTGTCTTGCCATGGCTTTGCCTCGTTAGTTTGGGAGCTGCTCGACGGGTTTTTGCCAGACCGCCTCACGGGGAGTTTCGGGTGGCCACTCCTGCGCCTGAATGCAGGGGTGGTCTGGATTTACCAGCCTTCCTCATTCGCCGGGTTCCGGCGGCCCCGGAGGGCGATCCGGGCTTCCATATGCTTGATGCCGCGAAGGATCGGAAAGCAGTAGAGGAAGTAAAGGGCGGCACAGAGGAACAGGATCCACATGAT
>JBFOLS010000684.1:0-3264 GCA_040830225.1 Leisingera sp. | reverse complement strand
GGGCTCATGTCCATACGGGCGGCCAGCTGATCCAGGGACAGGTCTTCGCCGCCATCGTCGATCAGCTCAATCGCCCGGCGCATGACGCCATAATGATACGTGTTTTCCCGTGCTTCGATATTCATCGGCCCAACCTGTTCTGACTTGCGTCTCAAAGTAATACGGGCGGCCCGGGCAATCGACCCGGAACTTGCGGAACTACGGCCGACGTCGCGGAATTGACGGGTGTCCTCAGAAAGCAGACAGTCTCAGAACTATACCGTTGCCCTTGCACCCAAGATTATTCTGGCCGCTCCCTTCGCCCCCCCAAGGAACTCGGATCTGAAGCATGCTCTTGACGGCGATGGAAGTTTCCTACTTCCTCTTTATTGCAATCGCTGTACTGATGCCATTAGCAGCCGTGGCTCTGGCCTATTCCAGGCGCACTGGCGGGCTGTTACTGGCATTCGCCTTGGGCGCCGCGGCGCTTCTAATCACGCTTGGCACTCGATTGCTTCTCGCCGAATGGCGGCAACTGCCCGGTTACACGGGAATGGAGGGATTAGCCTTCGTCTACTTACCTGCTCTCTTTGCAGGGTCGGTGACGGCCAGCTCTTTCACCTTTCTCATTGTTAGATGGCTCAGAAGGCGCTGAATATGCCGAAGCTGCAGTCTTCGGTTGATTCAACTTCGGCAAATCAATTGCAAATCCGAGGTCTCGTTGCAGCCCGCCTGTAAATTCAATTGCTCTTTAAGGCCTGACCTGTACATAAGCGCAGCCATGGCAAAGCAACTCGATTATCATACGCTCCGCGAGATCTTCACGCGGTTCCAGGCAGCCGAGCCCGAGCCCAAAGGCGAGCTGGAGCATGTCAACGCCTATACGCTGGTGGTCGCGGTGGCGCTGTCGGCGCAGGCAACCGATGCCGGTGTGAACAAGGCCACCCGCGAGCTGTTCAAGATCGCGGACACGCCGCACAAGATGCTGGATCTGGGCGAGGAGCAGCTGATCGAGCATATCAAGACCATCGGCCTCTACCGCAATAAGGCCAAGAACGTGATCAAGCTGTCGAAGATCCTGGTCGAGGACTACGGCGGCGAGGTGCCGAATTCGCGAGCCGCGCTGCAGTCGCTGCCGGGGGTGGGCCGCAAAACCGCCAATGTGGTGCTGAACATGTGGTGGAAACAGCCCGCGCAGGCGGTGGACACCCATATCTTCCGGGTCGGCAACCGCTCGGGCATCGCGCCGGGCAAGGATGTGGATGCGGTGGAACGTGCAGTCGAGGACAATATCCCGGCGGATTTCCAGCAGCACGCCCACCACTGGCTGATCCTGCACGGCCGCTATCACTGCAAGGCGCGCAAACCGATGTGCGGCAATTGCCTGATCCGCGACCTGTGCATGTATGAAGACAAGAACCTGTAAACCATTTGCGCGGCATATTCACCGGGTTGAAGCCGCCCCGGAATTCCCCAAGGAGGGACCATGACCAAGACCTACCAGCTCGTCGGCATCGGCAATGCCGTGGTCGACGTGATTGCACAATGCGAAGATCGCTTCCTGGCCGAGCAGGGCATTGAAAAAGGCATCATGCAGCTGATCGACCGCGACCGCTGCGAAGAACTGTATGCCGCAATGGGCAACCGGGTGCTGACCCCGGGCGGCTCGGTCGCCAACACGATTGCCGGCGCCGGTGCACTGGGGCTTGAGGCCGCCTTTATCGGCCGGGTGCGCGAAGATGCGCTCGGAAAGTTCTATGCCGATGCGATGAATAACGAGGGCGTGGCCTTCGTAAATCCTCCGGTTGCCGATGATGCGCTGCCGACTTCGCGGTCGATGATCTTTGTCTCCCCCGATGGCGAGCGGTCGATGAACACCTATCTGGGCATTTCCTCGGAGCTGAGCTCGGCGGATGTTCCGGATGACGCCGCCGGCAATGCCCAGATCATGTTCCTGGAGGGCTATCTGTTCGACAAGGACAAGGGCAAAACCGCCTTTCTGGAGGCTGCCCGCAAATGCCGCGAGGGCGGCGGCCGGGTCGGCATCTCGATCTCCGACCCGTTCTGCGTCGAGCGGCACCGCAGCGATTTCCTGAACCTGATCGGCAACGAGCTTGACTTTGTGATCGGCAATCAGGACGAGATCTGCGCGCTGTTTGAGATCGACGATCTGGAAACGGCAATGGCCAGAACCGCGGCGATCTGCCCGCTGGTGGTCTGCACCCGCTCCGGCGACGGGGTGACCGTGCTGAACGAGGGCGTGCGCATTGACGTGCCGGTTGAAGCAATTGTGCCGGTTGATGCCACCGGTGCGGGTGACCAGTTTGCGGCAGGATTCCTGTTCGGCATGGCAACGGGACGCAGCATGGAAATCTGCGCCCGTATGGGTTGCATCTGTGCCGGCGAAGTGATCCGCCACATCGGCCCGCGCCCTGAAACCAATGTGCGCCATCTGCTGGAAGAGGCCGGGTTGGTGTAATCCAGCCGGGCTCTCCCGCCCGCCGGGCCAGCACCTGACGGTGCTTTCCCGCCCGTTGGGCCTGGCGCGGAACGGCTTTGCCGCCCCGCGCCAAGCCGCCTCAACCGCAGAACCTCAGCTGTCTGCTGCTGTCTGCGCCTTGCTCAGCAACGACTTGAGCATCTCCACTTCACTGCCGCTGATCCCCTCCAGCAGCCGGGTCTGGGTCTGCACATGGGCTGTCACCGCCCGGTCAATCAGGGCGAAGCCTTCTTCTGTCAATCCGACAAGGAAACTGCGGCTGTCTGCCGGATTCACCTCGCGCTTGACCAGCCCGTCCGCCTCCAGCCGGTCCAGCCGGTTGGTCATCGTGCCTGAGGCCACCATCGTCGCTTTCAGCAAGTCCCCCGGCGACAGCACGTAGGGCGCACCGGACCGGCGCAATGTAGCCAGCACATCGAACTTAGCGGCATTCAGACCGAACTCTGCAAAGGTTTTTTGCATCTCGCGCTGGTAGGCCAGATACAGCCGCGCCACCCGGCCGATGATCCCCATGGCCGTGACATCCAGGTCCGGCCGCTCCTTCTCCCATTGCTGGGTTACAAAATCCACATGGTCCATATCACCGGTTTAGGCGGCTGCATCTTGACGTCAAGATAAAATCCATTATCTCGACATCAAGATAAGGAGACACACATGCCGATCCGAACCCTTCTGCTGACAGCGCTGGCCCCTGCGATCTGGGGCAGCAGCTATATCGTGACGACCACTCTGCTGCCCGGCCATTCGCCACTGGTAGTCGCGCTGCTGCGGGCGCTGCCAGCCGG
>JBFOLS010000683.1:0-25506 GCA_040830225.1 Leisingera sp. | reverse complement strand
GCGCATGTCAAAGTCTTCGCCGCCCAGGAAGGTGTCGCCGTTGGTCGACTTCACTTCAAAAAGGCCGTCGTCGATTTCCAGGATGGTCACGTCGAAGGTGCCGCCGCCGAGGTCATAGACGGCGATGGTCTGAGTGTTCTCCTTGTCGAGGCCATAGGCCAGCGCGGCTGCGGTCGGCTCGTTGATGATGCGCAGGACTTCGAGGCCTGCGATCTTGCCGGCGTCTTTGGTGGCCTGGCGCTGTGCGTCGTTGAAGTAGGCCGGCACGGTGATCACCGCCTGGGTGACTTCCTCGCCCAGGTAAGATTCCGCGGTTTCTTTCATCTTGCCCAGGGTGAAGGCAGAAATCTGCGACGGGGAGTATTTCTCACCCTTGGCTTCAACCCATGCGTCGCCGTTGCCGCCGTTGACGATGGAGAAGGGCACCATTTTCTTGTCTTTTGCGACGGCGGGGTCATCGAACCGGCGGCCGATCAGGCGCTTCACACCGAACACGGTGTTGTCGGGGTTGGTGACTGCCTGGCGTTTGGCCGGCTGGCCGACCAGACGCTCATCGTCGGTGAAGGCAACAATCGACGGGGTGGTGCGCGCGCCCTCGGCGTTTTCGATCACGCGGGGCTGGGAGCCATCCATAATGGCCACGCAGGAGTTGGTGGTACCCAGGTCGATGCCGATAACTTTGCTCATATTCGATCCCTTTTACTTTTCAAGGCGATTACCCGAGGCCTGAACCCGTTGCGGCATCCCGGCCCCGATCTCATGTGCGGTTTGGTCTGCACCTTGCCGCGTCCCGGCGTATATAGGGAGCAGAAAACAACCCTGCAAGCGCTCAGGCACGCTGTGACGCGTGAATCAATGCGCTTTTTTGCAAGGGTCATGGTTAAGGATGGATGAACGGCGATGACCCTGCTGCGCGTGCGCGGATTTGACGTCCACAAAGGCTTTCTGGAGCCTGCCCGGCAGGCAGCGCTGATCGAGGCGCTGCGACCGGTGCTAAAGGCAGCGCCGCTGTTTTCGCCCAAGGTGCCCGGCGGCGGGCAGATGTCGGTGCGGATGACGTCAGCCGGACAGTTCGGCTGGTTCTCCGATGCTTCCGGTTATCGCTATGCGGAGACGCATCCGACAGGCCGGAAATGGCCGGATATTCCGGCTGAAATTCTGGAGATCTGGCGGACTCTGACCGGACTGGATCGGCAGCCGGAGTGCTGTCTGCTCAATTACTATGGCGAGGGCGCCCGGATGGGGCTGCACCAGGACAAGGACGAGGCCGATTTCTCGTTTCCTGTGGTCTCCCTCTCGCTGGGAGACGATGGGCTGTTCCGGATCGGCAACCGGACCCGCGGCGGCAAGACCGAATCGGTCTGGCTGAATTCAGGCGATGTGGTGGTGATGGGCGGTGAAGCGCGGCTGACTTATCACGGGGTGGACCGGATCCGTTTTAAATCGTCACGGCTGCTGCCCAAGGGCGGGCGGATCAATTTGACTCTTCGTGTGGTGACATGATGAGCAACGAATTGAAATTCGAGGACCTGCCTTCGCCAAGGGACGGGCAGGCGGTTTTGGAGTTTGCTCAGAAATTCAATGCCTATCTGCACTACGGGTCATTCAAAGCCGCTTCTGCAGCTGCTCGGCAGAGCAAACGGGAAACGGTTCAAGAACTAAGAACGGAGCTGTTCATGGCATACCGTGCGTCCAATCATGGAGGTACGGACGACTTCATGACCACGTATTTCGAGCTACTCCCGCATTTTGAAAACTTTTCCGGGATTAGCGGCGCGCGCTCCAGCTGATCGAGACGTGGCGGCGGGTGTAGAACTCTCCCATCAGGCCGATGACGATCAATACCAGAGATACCCAGGCGGCATATTGCCAGGAGCTGAAGTGCGGGTTGTAATTGATGAAGGCAAAGCCGCGGGCCTGGTCAATGCAGTGAAACAACGGATTCCAGTCAAACATGGCCAGCATGAAGCTGGGCAGCGTGTTGGCCAGAAACATCTTGCCTGATGCGATCATATTGGCGCGCTGGTAGATCATTGTCAGAATGCTCACCAGGCTGGGAGCCCAGGGCTTCAGAACCAGGAAAACCAGCCCTACCGCAGCGCCGGTGAACCAGGACAGCAGCACCATGCCAAACGCCGGAATCGGCTCCTCGATATGCAGTGGTGTGAAGGCAACGTGATAGACGAAGAGGATAATGAACAGCGATAGCACCTGGATGTAGAGCGCGCCGATGGCAGCCGACAGAATGGCAACCATCGTGTTCATCGGAGCGTGTTGCATCATCGGGCTGCTGGGCCCTTCGGCGCCGGCCACGGCACTGACGGTCTTGGTGTGCACCAGGAACAGGAATACGCCGGACATCACGTAGAGCAGAAAGTCACCGCGGATGGCCGCGCCGCGCAGGCCAAGAACGGCAAACATGACATAGAAGGCGGCCACGAACATGACGGCTTGCACGATGTTCAGGCCAAGCGCCACAAAGGCGTTGTTGTGCTTGGAGCGGACACTGCGCACAACCGAGTGAAACACCACCTCGCCGAGGGCGAGAAATCCGGAAAACCAGGATTGCTGCGTGCGCTGCTGAAACATTTGTCTCGTGTTCTCTGCTCGAATTTGATGCGGCTGCTTGCCGTTCTGCTGTCAGCGCATCATAAGGGGCGAGAGGCAAATTTTCAATTAAACCCGTGTTAGGGAGACCTGCGTGACTTATGAAGACCTGGTGCCCGTGATCCGCCGTCTGGCCATCGAGGCCGGCGCAAAGATCATGGAGATATATAATTCCGATGACTTCGACGTGAAGGTCAAGTCGGACGAAAGCCCGGTAACGGCGGCGGATGAGGCGGCGGACGCGCTGATTTCGGCCGGCCTGCGGGCGGCGTTTCCAGAGATGATGCTGGTCACCGAGGAACAGGCGGCCTCACACAAGGAACGCGGCGACACCTTCCTGATTGTCGATCCGTTGGACGGAACTAAGGAATTCATCCATCGCCGCGGCGATTTCACTGTGAACATTGCACTGGTTGAAAAAGGCGTGCCCACCCGCGGTGTGGTTTATGCCCCGGCTAAGCAGCGGATGTTCTTTACCCTGGCGGACGGCAGCGCAGTTGAGGAAACCGGCGCGTTTGATCCGGATACCATCGGCGAAACCAGCCCGATCCGGGTTGCTGACAGCGACAATTCCGCGCTGATGGTGGTGGCGTCGAAATCCCACCGCGACCAGGCCACCGACGATTACATCGGCAAGTACAGCGTGAAAGACAGCAAGAGCGCAGGTTCCTCGCTGAAGTTTTGCCTGGTGGCAACCGGCGAAGCAGATCTTTATCCGCGCGTTGGCCGCACCATGGAGTGGGACACAGCAGCCGGCCATGCGGTGCTTGCAGGCGCCGGCGGCAATGTGGTGCGTTTTGACGATCACTCCCCGCTGATTTACGGTAAAGAGGGCTATGCGAACCCCTTCTTCATCGCCTATGCACCGGCTGTGGAGCTGAAGAAAGCCTGATGTCTGTCCTGATCGTCATCCCCGCCCGCTATGCCTCGACACGTTATCCCGGCAAGCCGCTGGTGCCGCTGACCGGCGCCACCGGCGAGAAGCGTACTCTGGTGGAGCGCTCCTGGCGGGCGGCCTGCTCGGTTCAGGGCGTGGACCGGGTTGTGGTGGCGACGGATGACGATCGCATCAAAGACGCCGCTGAGGCTTTCGGCGCCGAGGTGGTGATGACTTCGGAAGCCTGCGCCAACGGCACCGAACGCTGCGCTGAGGCGCATGCGGCGCTGGGCGGGGGCTATGAGATCGTGGTGAACCTGCAGGGCGATGCGCCGCTGACCCCGCATTGGTTTGTCGAGGACCTCGTGGCTGGTCTGCGCGGCGCGCCTGGCATGGGGCTGGCCACGCCGGTCCTGCGCTGCAATGGCGAGACCCTGAACAGCCTTCTGGCCGACCGCAAAGCGGGCCGGGTTGGCGGCACGACGGCCGTATTTGCCGAAGACCGCAGTGCGCTCTATTTCTCCAAGGAGGTGGTCCCTTATTGCGGTGATACCTACGGTGATGGCGAAAATACGCCGGTCTTCCACCATGTGGGAGTCTATGCCTACCGCCCTGACGCCCTTGCAGCGTATCCTGATTGGGAGACCGGGCCGCTGGAAAGTCTTGAGGGACTGGAACAGCTGAGGTTCCTGGAAAACGGCCGCAAGGTTCTGTGTGTAGAGGTGGAAGCGCGCGGGCGCGAGTTCTGGGAGCTGAACAATCCCGAGGATGTGCCGCGGCTGGAAGCGATGATGAAGAAAATGGGGCACGAGTAACTGGAAAAATGGTAATGAGGGCAAGACCAGACAGGCAACGGCTGCCGGAGAGCAGCGTGAGGCAGCGGGCAGTTGCTTTACATTTTGTTGGAGATAACCGGGCATGATGCGTAACAGCCATCCCGCACCGCTCGCGGGTGCCAGCCGCCAGTCCGGAAATTTGAGTATTGAGAGAACGTCATGCGTAAAAAAGTAACTAAGGCAATTTTTCCGGTTGCAGGCTTGGGGACCCGGTTCCTGCCCGCGACAAAATCCGTTCCCAAGGAAATCATGACTCTGGTCGACCGGCCGCTGGTGCAATACGCCATCGACGAAGCGCGCGCCGCCGGGATAAAGGAGTTCATCTTTGTCACCTCGCGCGGCAAGGGCGCGCTGGAGGACTACTTTGACCATTCGCCGGTTCTGGAACAGGAGCTGCGCAAGAAAGGCAAGGATGAGCTTCTGGAAGTGCTGCAGGGCACCAATATGGAATCCGGTGCCATTGCATACTTGCGCCAGCACCGGGCACTTGGCTTGGGTCATGCAGTCTGGTGTGCCCGGCGTCTGATTGCCAACGAACCTTTTGCGGTCATTCTGCCGGATGACGTGATTGCAGCCGAAAAACCCTGCTTGCAGCAGATGGTCGAGGCTTATGAGGAAACCGGCGGCAACATGGTGGCGGCGATGGAAGTTCCGCCGGAGAAAACCTCTGCCTATGGTGTGCTCGACGTCAAAGAGGACATGGGCCAGGTGGTCTCGGCCAATGGCATGGTAGAGAAACCAGCGGCAGACGAGGCGCCGTCGAACCTGGCGGTGATCGGCCGGTATATCCTGTCGCCCTCGGTTCTGAAGAACCTCAATCAGATGAAATCGGGCGCCGGCGGTGAAATCCAGCTGACCGACGCTATTGCCGAAGATATCGCCAAAGATGTGCCGGTCTACGGCTACCGCTTCCGCGGCCAGCGGTTCGACTGCGGTTCAAAATCGGGATTTCTGCAGGCAACAGTCGCATTTGCTCTGGCGCGCGACGAACTTCGCGATGACCTGATGAGCTATATCACCGAGATTGCGCAGGTCGGCAAAGCTGCGCAGTAACCACTCTGGCCGCCCTCTTGGGGGGCGGCCCAGCATGGGGCAGAGACAGTGACACATATTCTCGTGACCGGCGGCGCCGGCTATATCGGCTCGCATGCCTGCAAGGCACTGAAAGCGGCGGGCTATACACCTGTAACATACGACAATCTGGTGACCGGCTGGCAGGACGCGGTAAAATTCGGCCCGTTCGAGAAAGGCGACCTGAACGACCGGGCCCGTCTGGACGAAGTATTTGGCAAGTACCAGCCGGCCGCGGTGATGCATTTTGCCGCCCTCAGCCAGGTTGGCGAAGCGATGAGCGAGCCGGGCCGCTACTGGGCCAATAATACCGGCGGGTCGCTGAACCTGATAGAGGCCGCGGTGGCGGCAGGTTGCTTGGACTTCGTTTTCTCCTCGACCTGTGCCACCTATGGCGAGCATGACAATGTCGTGCTGGACGAAAACACCCCGCAGCTGCCGCTGAACGCCTACGGCGCCTCCAAACGCGCGGTGGAGGATATCCTCAAGGATTTCGGCGCCGCACACGGGCTGCATTCGGTGATCTTCCGCTATTTCAACGTGGCAGGTGCCGACCCCGAGGCCGAGGTGGGCGAGTTCCACCGTCCCGAAACCCATCTGGTGCCGCTGGTACTGGATGCGATTGCCGGCAAGCGCGATGCGCTTACCATCTTTGGTACCGACTACGACACGCCGGACGGCACTTGCATCCGGGACTATGTGCATGTCTGCGATCTGGTGGATGCGCATGTGCTTGGCTTGAAATGGCTGGAAGCGGGCAAGGGCAGCCAGGTGTTCAACCTGGGCACCGGTTCGGGCTTTTCGGTGCGCGAAGTGATGGACAAGGCCGAGGCCGTTACCGGGCAGAAAGTGCCTTGCAGCACTGGCGAACGCCGGGCGGGCGATTGCACCAAGCTGGTGTCGGGTTCGACCCGTGCGGTCACTGACTTGGGCTGGGAGCCCCGCCGCTCTACTCTTGAGGTAATGATCGCTGACGCTTGGAAGTGGCATAAGACGGGCCATTACGAGACCTGAGCATGACCGGCCCAACCGCCCCTGATCTGCCGCCTCTGGGTCCGACTGGGGCCTACCGGATGCGATGGAAGCGGCGGCGGATGCTGTGGCGGAGCCTGCGGGCCCGCCGTCAGCTGGCCAAGGTTGCGGACCGGACCGGACAGATCCCCAGGCAAGGCGTTCTTGTTTTCACGGTTCTGCGCAACGAGAACACCCGGCTGCCCTATTTTCTTGACTATTACCGGCGCCTGGGAGCTGTACATTTCTTGGCAGTGGACAACGGCAGCGAAGATGGCAGCGCTGAAATGCTGGCAGCGCAGCCAGATGTTTCACTGTGGCAGACCGGAGGCAGTTACCGGGAGACGCGTTTTGGCCTTGATTGGCTAGGCTGGCTTCTGATCCGCTACGGGCACGGGCGCTGGTGCCTGACCGTGGATGCGGATGAGCTTCTGGTCTATTCCGGGATGGAGCGGCACGGGCTGGCGGAGCTAACGAAACATCTGGAACGCCGCGGGCAGGATGGTTTTGGCACGCTGATGCTGGACCTTTATCCCAAGGGGCCCTTGGGGGCACAGAACTATGCGCCTGGGCAGGATCCTTGCGGGGTTCTGGATTGGTTTGATCCGGGACCTTACCGCGCGGTGCGGCAGCAGCCGATGGGCAATCTGTGGCTGCAGGGCGGCGTGCGGGAGAGGGTGTTCTTCCCGCATGAGCCGGAGCGTTCTCCGACGCTCAACAAGATCCCGCTGGTCAGGTGGAACCGGCGTTATGCCTATGTCAACTCTACCCACTCGCTTCTGCCGCCGGCATTGAACGCGTTGTATAGCGGGCCGGGCGGAGCGGAGCCCTCGGGCGTGCTGCTGCACACCAAGTTCTTGCCAGAGATTGTTTCCAAATCGGCAACCGAGAAAAGCCGCGGCCAGCATTTTCATACGCCGCAGCAATTTGATGCCTACTATGACAGCATAACGGCAGGCCCGGATCTCTGGCATCCCGGGTCGGTACGGTATGACGAGCCGGCGCAGCTTGCGGAATTGGGACTAATGCGCCCTGCAGCTTGGTAAACGAGAGGCTGCGGCAGAATTGCTGCAACCGGTTCGCCCGTCCGCGTAACTGTTTCTAAATTCGTTGTTAATACACTGGGCACGTGACATATTGCGCGGAAGCCTGCGGCAGGTCCTGAGCGGCTCCAGCAGGCAGGTGCGCTCCTTGGGAAATGGTTTGGAGTAGACGTGGGGCTTTGGGATTCTTACCGGATGCGGCTACGGCGCAAGCGGCGGCTTGTGCGTGCAGTGCGCAAATCCGGTGAGTTGGCGCCTGTGCAGGACAACACAAGGGCAATCCGTCCGGGGGATATCCTGCTGGTATGCACCATGCGGAACGAACAGATCCGGCTGCCCTATTTCCTGCAGTATTACCGCGGCATGGGGGTCAACCATTTCCTGTTTGTGGACAATGGCTCCACCGATGGCACGGCCGACTATCTTCGAGAGATGGAGGATGTCTCGCTGTGGCATACCACCGCCAGCTACAAACGTGCCGGTTACGGCATCGATTGGATGAACTACCTCAAGCGCAAATACGCGCATGGCCACTGGGTGCTGGTAGTCGATCCGGATGAATTCTTTATCTACCCGTTCTGTGACACAAGACCGATCCGGGCGCTCACAGACTGGCTGGACAATTCGGCGATCCGCAGCTTTTCGGCGATGCTGATCGATGTCTATCCCAAAGGCCGGGTTGACGAAGTGCCGTACCTGGCCGGGCAAAATCCGCTGGAGATCGCCCATTGGTTCGACAGCGGCAACTATGCGATTTCCCGCAACCACGAATACGGCAACCTGTGGATCCAGGGCGGGCCGCGTGCCCGTGTGTTTTTTGCGGACCAGCCGAAGCAGGCGCCGGCGCTGAACAAGATTCCGCTGGTGAAATGGCACCGGCGCTATGCCTACGCCAGTTCAACCCATGCGTTGCTGCCGCGCGGGCTGAACCAGGTCTACGAGAGCGATGGCGGCGAAAAGGCAAGTGGAGCGCTGCTGCATACTAAGTTTCTCGATACTTTTAACGCCAAGGCACAGGAGGAACTGGTCCGCGGCCAGCACTATGCCCGCTCCGCCGAGTACAAGGCATATGCAGGCAAGATGGCAGAGCAGCCGGAGCTGTGGTGCAAATGGAGCGAGAAGTACATCAACTGGCGCCAGCTTGAGATTCTGGGGCTGATGTCCAAGGGGAACTGGGCATGAGCACGGTTGGGGTTGTCATGCTGGTGCATACGGCGCTGGAGCGGGCGGCACAGGTGGTGCGGCACTGGACGGCCTGTGGCTGCCCGGTGGTGTTGCATGTGGACCGCAACGTGGACCACCGGGTGTTCTCCCGTTTCCGCGAGTCGCTGGCGGATGATCCGCTGGTGCGCTTTTCTGCCCGCCACCGCTGCGAGTGGGGCACCTGGGGCATTGTTGCCGCTTCGCAATCGGCATCCGAGGTAATGCTGGCGGAGTTCCCGGGTGTGCACCATGTCTACCTGGCTTCGGGCTCCTGTTTGCCGCTAAGACCGATTGAAGAGCTGATCGACTACCTTGCCGCCCGGCCGCGCACCGATTTCATCGAGAGCGCGACCACTGCAGATGTGCCGTGGATCGTCGGCGGCCTTAGCCACGAGCGATTTACTCTGCGGTTCCCGTTTTCCTGGAAAAGGCACCGCTACTTGTTTGATCGTTATGTGGATCTGCAGCGGAAGCTGCGGATCAGGCGCCGGATCCCATCGGGGCTGGTGCCGCACATGGGCAGCCAGTGGTGGTGCCTGACCCGGCAAACCTTGTCGGCGATCCTGGAGGACCCCGAGCGCTCGGTTTATGATACCTACTTCCGCAAGGTCTGGATTCCGGATGAAAGCTATTTCCAGACCTTGGTTCGGCAGTATTCCAGCAATATCGAGAGCCGGTCGCTAACGCTGTCGAAATTCGATTTCCAGGGCAAGCCGCATATCTTCTACGACGATCACCTGCAATTGCTGCGCCGGTCGGACTGTTTTGTCGCCCGTAAGATCTGGCCGCACGCCGAGCGGTTGTATCAGGCCTTCCTGACAGACCCGGCAGGGGCCATGAAACGGACCGAACCGAACCCTGGCAAAATCGATCGGATTTTTGCTAAGGCGGTCGAGCGGCGCACACGCGGCCGCCCTGGCCTTTACATGCAAAGCCGCTTTCCCGGTAATGGGTCGGAAAACGGTATCACTTCGAGCCCCTATTCGGTGTTCCAGGGCTTTTCAGAGCTGTTCGAGGACTTCGAAACCTGGTTATCCCGGACAACCGGTGCCCGGGTGCACGGCCATATCTTTGCGCCTGAGGGGGCCGAGTTTTCCGAGGGCCAAAGCCTGATCAACGGCTGTTTGAACGGTAGCGCCAAAGTGCGCGACTACAACCCCGAAAGTTTTCTGACCAGCCTGATCTGGAACACCCGGGGCGAGCGGCAGTGTTTTCAGTTCGGGCCGCGCGACAACCAGGCGGTGAACTGGCTAGTGGCGCGGGATTCAAACGCGCAGGTCTCGGTGATCAGCGGTGCCTGGGCGGTGCCGCTGTTCAAGTCCAACCGCAATTTCACCGAGCTGCGGCAGGAGGCGGCCCGGCTGCAACAGATCGAGGCCGAGCAACTGAAGGTACTGCGCTCGCAATGGACCAAGGCACGGGTGCGGATCTGGACCATGGCAGAGTTTGCAGAGGCACCGATGGAGCCCTTGCAGACGATTGTTGACGAAATCGGTCCGCTGACAGCGCGGCATTTGAGCGAGGCCCCCAAAATGACGGATCTTGAAGGCTTCGGGCAATTCCTTCAGAATCTTAAGAACCAGGGCATGCATCCCTATCTGATGGGGGATTTCCCTGTTGAGCAGAGCCTGGTCAGCAAGCCCAAGCCGCCACGCAAACCCTATCTGGTGCGATAACTTCTGATGTCTTCTTCCTTTGATTATTTTGTGGTCTTTGCGGAAATGCGGACCGGCTCCAATTTTCTTGAGACAAATCTCAACGCTTTTGACGGGCTGACTTGCCATGGCGAGGCTTTCAACCCGCATTTCATCGGCTATCCCAATAAGAGCGATATCCTTGGCGTGACTCAGCACATGCGCGAGGCCGATCCCAAGCGGCTGATCCGGGAGATCAAGGCGCACCCGGGGGGACTGGGCGGCTTCCGCTACTTCCATGATCATGATCCGCGGGTTTTGGAGCAAATGCTGGAGGACCCGCGCTGCGCTAAAATCGTGCTGACCCGCAATCCTCTGGACAGTTATGTGTCCTGGAAAATCGCCCGGGAAACCGGCCAGTGGAAACTGACCAATGTGAAACGCCGCAAGGAAGCCAAGGCCCGGTTCGATGCGGCGGAGTTTGCTGCTCATGTGGAAGCTCTGCAAGATTTCCAGGTGACCCTTCTGAACCGGCTGCAATCCTTGGGCCAGACGGCGTTCTATGTCGCTTACGAAGATCTGCAGAGCGTCGAGGTGATGAACGGGCTGGCACGCTGGCTGGGAGTGTCCCAGCAGCTGGAGGCGCTGGATGACAGCCTCAAGCGTCAGAACCCGGCGCCAGTTCTGGCCAAGGTGGCCAACCCTGATGCGATGCAGGAAGCGCTGGCGGGCATGGACCGGTTCAACCTGACCCGGACCCCGAATTTCGAGCCCCGCCGCGGCCCGGCGGTGCCCGGCTATGTGGCGGGTGTGGTGACACCGTTGCTATTTCAGCCGCTGAAGGGCGGGCCGGAAAGGGAAGTTGTGCAGTGGATGGCCGGTCTGGACCATGTGGCGCCGGACGGCCTGATCCAGGGCATGAACCAGAAGCAGCTGCGGCAATGGAAGCGCGGCAACAAGGGATTTCGCAGCTTCACTGTGCTGCGGCACCCGGCGGCGCGGGTGCATGCAGTGTTCTGCCGGCGTATTTTGCAGACAGGCGAGGGCTGCTATGGTCCGATCCGCAACACTCTGCGGCGGCAGTTCGGCCTAGCCTTGCCGGAAAAAGGTCCGGATGAAAGCTATTCCCTGCCGCAGCACCGGGAAGCCTTTGCAGGATTCCTAAGTTTTCTGAAGTCCAATCTGGCAGGACAGACGTCAGTGCGGGTGGACGCTGAGTGGGCCAGCCAGAACCAGGCGCTGGCTGGGTTTTCGGAACTCGGATCCCCGGACTTTTTGGTCCGCGAAGAGGAAATGGCGGAAGATCTTCCTGCGCTGGCCCGCAGGCTGGGGCGGATGGAACCTGATCCGGTGCCCGCAGCTGTGCGGGATGCACCGTTTTCGCTGGATGAAATCTATGACGCCGACCTGGAGGCGCAGATCGCCTCGGTTTATCAGCGGGACTATCTGGCGTTTGGCTATGGACCATGGCGCCAAAGCTGACCCTGTTCCCTTAGCTTTCCCATGTCGGGCGCGGTACCGAACAGAATGCGGCGCGGTGTTCGCAAAGGGACGATAACAGCTTTGAGACGTCACGCCAGGCCGAATAGGAAAATTGCCGCCGGAAGGCCGCCGATGACGAGCGGGGAGGGCCGACAGCAGAAGCAATGTTTTTTTGGCCAAGGCGGCTGCAAGTCGGCGCTTCAGGTCAGGAACTGGACGGAAGTCAGGCCGCCTGAACCGACTGGTCTTCTGTCAGGATGGTATAAAGGGTTGCTGGCTCGTGGTTGGCGCGCAGCTTGGTGCAGAAGCTTTGCTCGCGCAGAGTGCGGGAAACCAGCGCCAGAGCCTTGAGGTGCTCGACCCCGGCATCTTCCGGCGCAAACAGGGCAAAGGCGATATCTACCGGCTGGCGGTCAACCGCGCCGAAATCCAAGGGCTTTTCCAGGATGAGGAAAATACCGCAGACCTCGCTGATTGTGTCCAGCCGGGCATGCGGCAGGGCAACGCCATGGCCAACCCCGGTGGGGCCAAGGCTTTCGCGGTCCAGTAAAGCCTCAACAGTAGCCTGGGCATTCAGCCCGTAAGCAGTCTGAGCAATATCTGCGATTTCCTGGAACAAACGCTTCTTGCTGGAGGCCGCACCGATAACCCGGACGGCCTCTGGCTTGAGGATGCTGGAAATCTGCATTTCTTCTGCTCCGTTCCGGCGCCCCGAGGGGGCGCCGATGCCTTAGATGTGTTACGGATCGATCCAGCCGATATTGCCGTCTTCGCGGCGGTAGACCACATTCAATCCGTCTTTACCTTCGTTCCGGAAGACCAGGACAGGCGCCCCTGCAAGTTCCATCTGCATCACCGCTTCCCCGACCGACAGCGACGGTATCCGGGTCTCCATTTCGGCGACGATGATCGGTTGCAGCGAGTCTGGCTCGGTGTCCGCTTCCTCAGACGCGAGGATATACGAATTGGCGCCGAGATGTTCAACCGGTTCGCTGCGGTCCTTGTGGTGATCTTTCAGCCGGCGCTTATAGCGGCGCAGCTGCTTTTCCATCTTTTCGCAGCAGCCTTCAAAGGCGGCATAGATTTCCGTTGCATGCGCCTTGGCCTGAGCGGTCAGCCCGGTGGACAGATGCACCGTGGTTTCACACACATATTCATGCGCCGAACGGGAAAAGACCACGGCAGCATCGGTGGGCCGTTCAGCATATTTCTGAACAACCGAACCGAGCTCGTTCTGCACATGAGTCTGCAGAGCTTCGCCGATATCGATCTGTTTACCGCTGATTTTGTAACGCATGTGATCTCCTTCACGAATTATTGCGGCCGAGCCCGCTGCCAAGGCAATCCTTGGCAGTGTCACGTCAGGTCCGGGTCCGGGGGGATGGCAAGGCGGCCGGTTGCATCGCTGCGGGCCCTGTTGCCAAGGCCACTAAGCGGATTGCATCGGTGTGCGCATTTGCCATGTAACAATTCGACGGCAAGTGGGCGGGAGAGTCAATGCGAATCCCGGAAAAAAGAAATATGGGTTTCAGGCATATTTTTCCGGTTGTCTGACGGCAGCGCAGAGGGTCAGGAAATCCGGAAATTGTCGCCGAGATAGACACGGCGGACGTTTTCGTTTTCCACCACTTCCTCGGGGCTGCCGGACATCAGCACCTGGCCGTCATGCAGGATATAGGCCCGGTCCACGATTTCCAGCGTTTCGCGCACATTGTGGTCGGTGATCAAAACGCCGATGCCGCGCTTCTTCAGGTCTGCCACCAAGTGGCGTATGTCGCCGACCGAGATTGGGTCGACTCCTGCGAAAGGCTCGTCGAGCAGCAGGTATTTCGGGTCGGCGGCCAGGCAGCGGGCTATCTCCACCCGGCGGCGTTCACCGCCTGACAGCGCCAGCGCAGGCGCGCGGCGCAGATGCTCGATCGAGAAATCCGACAGCAGTTCTTCCAGCCTCTCGCGGCGTTTGTGTTCGTGCTTTTGCGAGATGTCGAGCACGGCCGAGATATTGTCTTCAACCGACAGCCCGCGAAAAATCGACATTTCCTGGGGCAGATAACCGATGCCAAGACGTGCGCGGCGGTACATCGGCAGGCCGGTCACATTCTGTCCGTCAATGGTGACAGTGCCGGCTTCCGGGAAAACCAGCCCGGCGATGGCGTAGAAGCTGGTGGTCTTGCCGGAGCCGTTGGGGCCCAGCAGCGCCACAACTTCGCCGCGGTTCAGGGACATCGAAACGTCCCGGATCACCACCCGCTTGCGATAGGACTTGCGCAGCTTCTCGATGCGCAGACCGGACGAGCCTTCGGTGACAGTCAGATCCGGACGCGCCATCAGTTGCCGCCGCCGTCCGGGTTGAGGATGGTCTTCACTCGGCCTGCCATCTGGGCAGTGCCCGAAGTCAGGTTCACCTCCAGCCGGTTCGAGGCAAGGGTGCCGCCTTTCTGATTCAGGAGCACATTGCCGGTCATCACGATAGTGCCCTTGTCGATTGTGTATTCGGCGCGCTGCGCTTCGGCGGCATCCGGGCCGCTGACCAGCACCACATTTCCGGTGGCCTCCAGCCGTTCGATACCGGCCTTGGCAGCGCTGTCGTCCGCGGTCTTGTAGATCACCAGCACCTTGTCCGCCGACAACCGCATGATGCCCTGTACGATCAGCACATTGCCGGTGAACTCGGCAGAACCGTCGGATTGGTTGACTGCCAAGTTGTCGGCAGTGACTTCAACAGGCTGGCTGGGGTCGGCCTTGACCGCGCCAAAAGCGACGGAGGCCGTCTGCGCAACAGCAAGGCCAGGAAGCAATGCCAGCGGCAGGCAGAAAATCAATGCGCGCAAATAAGACACAGGTTATCTTTCAGGTTTCTGGGGATTATATAGCAGCTTCACCCCGTTTTTGAACAGCATATGGACCGGACCGCCCTCGGTTTTAACCCCGATACGCATATTACCTGCGGTCAGTTCGCCAATTGCGCCAGATGCGCGGACCGGCCCGGGGCTTTCGGCTTCCAGCTCGCTGAGCGCCGCGTTCAGCTCTTCCGTCTCAACAACCAGCCCGTCTGCCGAGGTGATGGTTACGCTGCCGGTAAATTGTGCCATGTCCTGGCTCGGGTGGATGGCGCCGGTCTCAGAGGCGAGGGTGATCCGGCCGCCTCTTGCCAGATCGAACTCGGCTGAGAGGTCGCTCGCCACCGCTGGGGTACCGGCGCCGCCAGGGCGGGCCAGAGCTGCGGTAACCATAATCTCGTCGCCCTTTGCGGTGGTACCGGAGAAGAATGGGGCGGTGACCTGCTGACCCTTCATCCGGTCTTCGATCTCTTTTTGCGCAAAGGGAATCACCGCATCGGTATTCACTCCGCGGGAGATCAGGAATAGGGTGGACATCAGCACCAGGGCCGCAAGCGGTAGCAGCACCTTGAGATAGGCGACGGCTCTGGAATAGCTGTCCATATGCTGCTCCCGGCCTTCGTGTCAGCCCAGGCCTGCCCGCAGGCAGTCATGGATATGCAACAGTCCCTCAGCCTTACCGCCGTTTTCCGGGTCGACCACGAAAAGGCAGGTGATCTTGCGCTGGTTCATCACTGCGACGGCTTCTTCGGCCATGGCACCTGGGGCGATGGTTGCTGGGCTTTCGGTCATCACTTCGGCAGCAGTCTTGTCCAGCAGCCTGTCCATATGACGGCGCAGGTCGCCGTCAGTGATGATGCCCGCCAGCGATCCGTCCCCGGCAGCCACGCCGGCCACGCCAAATCCCTTTTGACTGATTTCGATCAGCGCATCTGGCATTGCGGTGTCTGCGGACACCAGCGGCAGGGCCCCGCCAGCGTGCATCAAGTCGCGAACTTTGCTCAGCTGAGCGCCCAGCTTGCCGCCGGGGTGGAAATCGCGGAAGTTTTCCGGGCGGAAATCGCGGTGCTTCATCAGCGCAATCGCCAGTGCATCACCCATCGCCAGGGTCAGCGTGGTCGAGATCGACGGCACCATGCCAAAGCCGCAGGCCTCGCCCATCGAGGGGATCTGCAGATGCACATCGGCCTGTTTCATCAGGGTGCTATCCATTTTGCTGGACAATCCGATCAGCGGAATGCCGAAGCGGCGGGTAAACACCAGCAGGTTGGCCAGTTCCGGCGCCTCGCCCGAATTGGAGATCGCCAGCACTACATCGCCCTTGGACAGCATGCCAAGGTCGCCGTGGCTGGCCTCGGCGGGGTGCACGAAATAGGCGGGCGTGCCGGTGGAAGCGAGTGTGGCCGCAATCTTGTGGCCAATATGTCCGGATTTGCCGATGCCGCTGACGATGATACGGCCCTTGGCCTCCAGGATCAGCTGCACCGCTTCTGCAAAGCGGTCATCCAGGCTTGCAGCCAGGGCATCCAGCGCCCGGGCCTCATCGGTAATGACCTGCCGCGCGGTGGCGAGGAATTTCTTTGTATCGGTCATGAGTGGGCAAAGATGTCAATTTCGGGCCAGCCAGCCAGGTCCAGCTTGGCACGCATGGGGAGGAAATCGAAACAAGCCTGGGCCATTTCAGTGCGGCCTTCGCGGGCCAGGCGCTTGTCCAGCGCTTCACGCAGCTTGTGCAGGTGCAAGACATCCGAGGCGGCATAGTCGAGCTGGGCGTCGGTCAGTTCTTCCGCGCCCCAGTCGCTCATTTGCTGCTGTTTGGAGATATCGATGCTCAGCAGTTCCTGAGTCAGGTTCTTCAGGCCATGGCGGTCGGTGTAGGTACGCACCAGGCGGCTGGCGATCTTGGTGCAGTAGACCGGTGCTGCGAGGGCACCAAAGGCGTGATACATAGCGGCGATGTCGAAGCGGCCGAAATGGAACAGCTTCAGCACATTGGGATCTTCCAGCATCCGGCACAGGTTGGGAGCCGTGGTTTGGCCTTTCTCGACCTGCACGATATGAGCATCGCCGTCGCCGCCCGACATCTGAATCACGCAAAGCCGGTCCCGGTGCGGGTTCAGCCCCATGGTCTCGCAGTCGATTGCGACAATGGGGCCGAGGTCCAGCCCGTCGGGCAGGTCATTTTTGTACAGGTGATTGGCCACTGGAATTCCCTTTTGATGATCACCGCGCCGGCAGGTGCTGGAGTGGAGATAGGCGCTTTGGGCGTCAAACTCAACTGCGCCGGAGCAAGCTGGTTTACGCAGGCACCCGGATCATCGCCTGCATCTCCGAACAGGGCAGCCGTTTTGCATGTCTTTGGGAATGGTGCCCAGGAGAGGACTCGAACCTCCACGTCCATACGGACACTAGCACCTGAAGCTAGCGCGTCTACCAATTCCGCCACCTGGGCAGGTGTCGTGAGGAGGGCGTATAAGCCCGTTTTCAGGAGGCGTCAAACAGAAATCTGCCGGGAGTAAGGAAGCCGGCGGGAAACGCTGCCACTGCCGATTAATCCCGGGTCAGAAAGCTCATTTTGGTGGCGATATAGCTGAGGAAGCGGGTCCAGGCCTGTTGCGTTTCGGTGTTCCAGTCCGGGCCCAATGTCTCGGCAAGCGCACCGGTGAAACTGCTGATGAAGCCTTTGAAGTGAGCATCAGACACCTCACGCCGGCGGTGTTTTTCGCCCTGCTCCTGCAGCAGCGTGTCCAGCCGTTCGGATTCATCCAGGGCCTCCGCGATGTGCGTCAGTGAGGCCAGCAGCTTGATTTCCTGCTGAGCCAGATCATCGGGAAACAGGGCGCGGACATCGGGGCAGGCAGCAAAGAACTGTGCGTAGAACGATGACACAAAGGCCTCAAGGTTCATCCGTTCGCTTTCAAAGCTCCGCCGGATCAGGGATTTGTCCTGTTTGCTCACCATTTAACCAGCCTCCTGCGCATAAACGGAAACAGGTGGATTCCTTGCACCTTTTTACGTTACCGCCGTTGGCCTGAACCTTGGGTTAACCAATCGGCCAATTTTAACGGAACCTGTTAACGGCGCCTGCAGTTTCTGGTGCGAATGTGGCGTTATATCCACGTTTTGCGCCTTGTTTGGCGCCCCTTGCGGCGCTAGAGCATAAGAGCAGCTAAGTTCAGGAGCCAAAAGATGTCCAAACTGGTCACGATCTATGGCGGATCCGGTTTTGTGGGCCGTTACATTGCCCGGCGCATGGCCAAAGAAGGCTGGCGGGTGCGGGTCGCGGTGCGCCGTCCCAACGAAGCCATGCATGTGAAACCCTACGGCGTGCCGGGCCAGGTTGAGCCGGTGTTCTGCAACATCCGTGACGATGCCTCGGTGGCCGCAGTAATGCAGGGCGCGGATGCAGTGGTGAACTGCGTGGGCGTTCTGAACGAGCTTGGAAAGAATACTTTTGGCGCCATCCATGCCGAGGGCGCGGGCCGTATTGCCCGGCTTGCAGATCAGCACGGGGTGGCAAACCTGGTGCATATTTCGGCGATCGGCGCGGATGCGGATGGCGCCAGCGAGTATGCCCGGACCAAAGCCGCAGGCGAAGCTGCAGTGCAGCAGCATTTCCCTGCTGCAGTGATCCTGCGCCCCTCTGTGATTTTCGGGCCCGAGGACGGTTTCTTCAACCGCTTCGCCGGCATGGCAACCCTGTCGCCGCTGCTGCCGATTGCGTCTGGCGGCACTCTGTTCCAGCCTGTTTTTGCGGATGATGTGGCCAAGGCTGCCGTCATGGGCGCGCTGGGCGAGGCCGAAGGCGGCATCTATGAGCTTGGCGGACCCGAAGTTAAGAGCTTCCGCGCGCTGATGGAGCAAATGCTGGAGGTGGTACACCGCCGCCGCGTTATCCTGTCGCTGCCGCGTCCTGCGGCCTTTCTGGTGGCTTTCGGCTTTGACGTGCTGCAGTTCGCAAGCTTCCAGCTGATCGAAAACAAGATCCTGACCCGGGACCAGTTGCGCAGCTTGAAGGCGGATAATGTGGTCTCGGACGATGCTAAGGGCTTTGGTGATTTGGGTATCACCCCGGTGACGGTTGGGTCGGTGTTGCCGGACTACCTGTGGAAGTTCCGCCCCTCTGGCCAGTATGACGAAATGACAAACTCGGCCCGCAATCTGCGCAAGAACGGCGCCTGATTCTGGGACCCCTTCTAAAAGTTGAATGCGCGGGGGCTGCCCCCGCGCTTTTTCTTTGCGGGCTCAGCTGCCGTAAGCGATGGCCAGCAGGATGACACCCAGGATCACCCGGTAAATAACATAAGGCGTGAAGCTGACCGAGCGCAGCAGGCGCATCATCAGGCTGAGCGCGGCCAAAGCAGACAGCAGGGCAAGAACTGCGGCAATTCCGGCATCGCGTATCAGTGCGGTGTTGTCCTCCAGCGCCACTTCAGTACCTAAAAGCACGCCTGAGGCAATGATGGTCGGGATCGACATCAGCATGGCGATCCGGGCCCCGTCTTCGCGGGCATAGCCCAGCTGCCGCGCGCCGGTGATGGTAATGCCAGAGCGCGAGGTGCCGGGGATCAGCGCCAGCATCTGCCACAGTCCCATGATCAGCGCATCGCGCGGGCCCCAGTCCCGGGCTTCTTTTGCCTCGGCGCCTTTCTGGTCCGCCCAGTAAAGCACCAGCCCGAAGCCCAGCATGGTCCAGCCGATCACCGCCATCGACCGCAACGCATCGCTGAGGCCGGTGAAATGCAAAACTGCGCCGAACAGAACGGTGGGAATGGTGGCAATGATCAGCCCCATGGCAAGCCGTGCGCCTGGGGTGTCAGTGCGGCCTGTCAGCGCTTGCGGCAGGCCGGCCAGGCCCTCGCGCACGTCGCGCCAGAAATAGAGCATCACGGCGGCCAGGGTGCCTACGTGCACAGCAACGTCGATCACCTGCCCCTGATCGTTGAGCCCGGTCAGAGAGGGCAGCAGAATCAGGTGGCCGGAGGAGGAAACAGGCAGGAATTCGGTAACCCCCTGGATCAGCGCAACCAGGATCAGTTGGAAAAGCGGCATCTGGAGAAAGTCCCTTGCTGGCCGCGGACGGGCCGTAAAGTGTCGCGACTCTGTATAAATCCCGGCCCTGAATAGGAAAGCCTCTATTTGCGTCCGGTCCGGACCTAAAAATCCTGTACATTTCCGTGAAACACGGTATCAGAAATCAAGCGCTGGCAAAATAGGTCAGCAAAGTTGACATAAAGCGTACCGTGTACCTTCCCTGGTACCCGCGCAGCCAGACAAACGATGGAGTCCAGCCCGTGGCCAAGCAACCGATGCTGAAATTTGTGCAGATCGAACGCGACATGCCGGAAAAGCGTGCCGCCAGTGTGCGCAAGGAAGACTTCAATGAAATCTATGCAGAGTACGCTGCGGCCAAGGCTGAGGAGCAGGCCAGCCGCTGCAGCCAGTGCGGTGTGCCTTACTGTCAGAGCCACTGCCCGCTGCACAACAACATCCCGGACTGGCTGCGCCTAACCGCAACCGGCCGCCTGGAAGAGGCCTATGCCACTTCGCAGGCCACCAACACTTTCCCGGAGATCTGCGGCCGAATCTGCCCGCAAGACCGTCTGTGCGAAGGCAACTGCGTGATTGAACAGTCGGGCCATGGCACAGTGACTATCGGCTCGGTCGAGAAATACATCACCGACACCGCCTGGGAAAACGGCTGGGTCAAACCGGCCGCACCGCTGGCCGAGCGCAGTGAGAGCGTCGGCATCATCGGCGCAGGCCCCGGCGGCCTGGCGGCGGCGGACATGCTGCGCAAAGCGGGTGTGCAGGTCACTGTTTATGACCGTTATGACCGCGCCGGCGGGCTGCTGATGTACGGCATCCCCAGCTTCAAGCTGGAAAAGGACGTGGTCGAGCGCCGCAACAAGCTGCTGGCCGACGGCGGCGTCACCTTTGTGCTGAACTGCAACGTGGGCGCGGACATCTCCTTTGAAGAGATCCGCGGCAAGCATGATGCGGTCATCATCGCCACCGGTGTTTACAAGTCGCGTGACTTGGCAATGCCGGGCAGCGGTTCGGAGGGCATCGTCAAGGCGATCGATTTCCTGTGTGCCTCGAACAAGAAGAGCTTTGGCGATGCGATTGCGGAGTTCGACAACGGCGACCTGAATGCCGAGGGCAAGAAGGTTGTGGTGATCGGCGGCGGCGATACTGCGATGGACTGCGTGCGCACGTCGATCCGCCAGGGCGCGACCTCGGTCAAATGCCTCTACCGCCGTGACCGTGCCAACATGCCGGGCTCCCAGCGCGAGACTCAGAACGCCGAGGAAGAAGGCGTGATCTTCGAATGGCTGTCGGCGCCCAAGGGCTTCACCGATGAGGGGGGCAAGGTTGCCGGCGTGATGGTTCAGAAGATGCGCCTGGGCCAGCCGGATGCTTCGGGCCGCCAGGCGCCGGAAGTGATTGAAGGCGCGGATTATGTTGAAGACGCTGACCTGGTGATTAAAGCCTTGGGCTTTGAACCGGAAGAACTGCCCGTCCTCTGGAACCAGCCTGAGCTGCCGGTGACCCGCTGGGGCACCGTAAAGGCGGCGTTCAAAACCGGCGCCACCGAGCTGGACGGCGTCTATGCGGTCGGCGACATCGTGCGCGGCGCCTCGCTGGTGGTCTGGGCGATCAAGGACGGCCGCGACTGCGCCGAAGCGATCCTGGAGAAGTTCAACAGCAAGGCAGCGGTGGCCGCGGAATAAGGCGGCACCCCCGTACACCGCTTGTGCGCCCTGTGCATGGGGGCGGCAGCAAGTTAGCGCAGCAAGGTCAGCACAATACTGACCGAGCCAGCAGAAGGAAGACGGACATGAGTGAGTTGAAGGGACAATGCCTGTGCGGCGCGGTGACCGTCACCGCCACGCCTGCGCGCGCCTCCGTCTCGGCCTGCCACTGCGAAATGTGCCAACGCTGGGCCAGCGGCCCTTACATGAGCTTTCAAGCCGCACCCGGTTATGCGGCTCTGGGTCCGGTGCAGACTTACCAGTCCTCCAGCTGGGCTGAGCGCTCGTTTTGCAGCCAGTGCGGCTCGGCACTGTGGTACCGGATGACATCAGGAAAGCATAAGGGCCAGACGCAGATGTCGGCTGGCCTGTTTGAAAACGCGGGCGGCAATGAACTGCGCCTGGAACTTTACATCGACAAAAAGCCAGAGGGCTATGCGTTCGACAGCGACAGCCGGAAACTGACCGGCGCTGACGTAATCGACATGTTTGCCCCTTCCGGAGAAGGAAACAGCCAATGACCAAATATGATGCCGATTGGGTGCGGGCAGAGGAAGCCAAGCGCAAGTGGATGGCCGAAAACGGGCTTTATGCCGAGGAAGAAGAGCATTCTTCCTGCGGTGTGGGCCTGGTTGTTTCCGTCGATGGAAAGGCCAGCCGCAAGGTGGTCGAGGCCGGTATCGACGCGCTGAAGGCGATCTGGCACCGCGGCGCGGTGGATGCTGATGGCAAAACCGGCGACGGCGCGGGCATTCATGTGCAGATCCCGGTTCCGTTCTTCTATGACCAGATCCGCCGCACCGGCCACGAGCCGCGCCAGGACCAGCTGATGGCCGTGGGCCAGGTCTTCCTGCCGCGCACCGACTTTGGCGCTCAGGAAACCTGCCGGACCATCGTCGAGTCCGAAATCCTGCGCATGGGGTATTTCATCTACGGCTGGCGCCATGTGCCGGTGGATGTGTCCTGCCTGGGTGAGAAGGCAAACGCAACCCGTCCGGAGATCGAGCAGATCCTGATCTCCAACTCCAAGGGCGTGGACGAGGAAACTTTTGAGCGCGAGCTTTATGTAATCCGCCGCCGGATCGAAAAAGCCGCTGCCGCTGCCGGCATTGGCGAGCTGTATCTGGCGTCACTGTCCTGCCGTTCGATCATTTATAAGGGCATGATGCTGGCCGAGCAGGTTGCGGTGTTCTATCCGGACCTGATGGATGAGCGTTTTGCCTCGGCATTCGCGATCTATCACCAGCGTTATTCCACCAACACCTTCCCGCAATGGTGGCTGGCCCAGCCGTTCCGCATGCTGGCGCACAACGGCGAGATCAACACGCTGAAGGGCAACCTGAACTGGATGAAGAGCCATGAGATCCGCATGGCGTCGGCGACCTTTGGCGATCATGCTGAGGACATCAAGCCGATCGTGCCGGGAGGTGCGTCCGACTCGGCGGCGCTTGATGGCGTGTTCGAGGTTTTGGTGCGTGCGGGCCGTTCCGCGCCGATGGCGAAAACCATGCTGGTGCCGGAAAGCTGGTCCAAGCAGGCGGTGGAGCTGCCGCAGGCGTGGCGCGACATGTATTCCTACTGCAACTCGGTGATGGAGCCCTGGGACGGCCCCGCGGCACTGGCAATGACCGACGGCCGCTGGGTCTGTGCGGGTCTGGACCGCAACGGCCTGCGTCCGATGCGCTATGTTGTGACCGGCGACGGGCTGGTGATTGCCGGTTCCGAGGCCGGCATGGTGCCGATTGACGAGGCCACCGTGGTCGAGAAAGGTGCGCTGGGTCCCGGCCAGATGCTCGCCGTCGATATGCAGAAGGGCAAGCTCTACAACGACACCCAGATCAAGGATAAACTGGCGCGCGCTCTGCCGTTCGGCGATTGGGTCAAGCGGATCAATGATCTGGACACCACTCTCGCCGGCGCCACCGAGCAGCCGCTGTTCACCGGTGAAGAACTGCGCCGCCGCCAGATCGCGGCCGGCTACTCGATCGAGGAGCTGGAGCAAATCCTGGCGCCGATGGCCGAGGACGGCAAGGAATCGCTTGCCTCGATGGGCGATGACACCCCGTCTGCGGTGCTGTCCAAGATGTACCGCCCGCTGAGCCACTTCTTCCGCCAGAATTTCTCCCAGGTGACCAACCCGCCGATCGACTCTCTTCGGGAATACCGGGTGATGTCTCTGAAGACCCGGTTCGGCAACCTGAAGAACGTGCTGGACGAGGACAGCTCGCAAACTGAGATCATCGTGCTGGAAAGCCCGTTTGTCGGCAACGCCCAGTGGGACATGCTGATGGGGCAGCTGAATGCGCCCATGGCCGAGATCGACTGTACCTTTGAACCGGGCCAGGGTGCGCTGAGCGCAGCGCTGGCGCGGGTCCGGGCCGAGGCCGAGGAAGCTGTGCGTTCCGGCGCAGGCCACATCGCGCTGACCGACCAGCACTCGGGTGAGGGCAAAGTGGCGATGCCGATGATCCTGGCAACCTCTGCCGTGCATTCGCATCTGACCCGCAAGGGCCTGCGCACCTTCTGCTCGTTGAATGTCCGCTCCGCCGAATGTATCGACCCGCATTACTTTGCGGTTCTGATCGGCTGCGGTGCCACCGTGGTGAACGCCTATCTGGCCGAGGATTCGCTGGCTGACCGTATCGAGCGCGGGTTGCTGGATGGCAGCCTGACCGAGAACATCGCCCGCTACCGCGAGGCCATCGACCAGGGCCTGCTGAAAATCATGGCCAAGATGGGCATCTCGGTGGTCTCCTCCTATCGCGGCGGATTGAACTTTGAGGCCGTGGGCCTGTCCCGCGCTATGTGCGCCGAATTCTTCCCGGGCATGACCTCGCGCATTTCCGGCATCGGTGTGACCGGCATCCAGACCAAGGCGGAGGAGATCCACGCCAAGGCCTGGAACGCTGCCGAGAACGTTCTGCCGATCGGCGGTTTCTACAAGGCGCGCAAGTCGGGCGAGACCCACGCCTGGGAAGCCACCTCGATGCACATGATGCAAATGGCCTGTAACCGCGCCTCCTATGAGCTGTGGAAGCATTATGCGGCAAAGATGCAGCCGACCCCGCCGATCCATCTGCGCGATCTGCTGCAGATCAAGCCGCTGGGTGAGGCGGTGCCGATTGAGGAAGTGGAATCGATCACCTCGATCCGCAAGCGGTTCGTGACCCCTGGCATGTCGCTGGGTGCTCTGTCGCCCGAAGCGCACAAAACCCTGAACGTTGCGATGAACCGGATCGGCGCCAAGTCCGACTCGGGCGAGGGCGGCGAAGATCCGGCACACTTTGTGCCGGAGCCCAATGGCGACAACCCCTCTGCGAAGATCAAGCAGGAGGCCTCGGGCCGGTTCGGCGTGACCGCGGAATACCTGAACCAGTGTGAAGAGCTGGAGATCAAGGTGGCCCAGGGCGCCAAGCCCGGCGAAGGCGGCCAGCTGCCGGGGATGAAGGTCACCGACCTGATTGCCCGCCTGCGCCACTCCACCAAGGGCGTGACCCTGATCTCGCCGCCGCCGCACCACGACATCTACTCGATCGAGGATCTGGCGCAGCTGATCTACGACCTGAAACAGATCAACCCGCGCTGCAAAGTGACGGTGAAATTGGTGGCGTCTTCGGGCGTTGGCACCATTGCCGCGGGCGTCGCCAAGGCAAAGGCCGACGTGATCCTGGTGTCCGGACATAACGGCGGCACCGGCGCATCGCCTGCGACCTCGATCAAATATGCGGGCCTGCCGTGGGAGATGGGCCTGACCGAGGCGCATCAGGTGCTGGCGATGAACAACCTGCGCGACCGGGTGACCCTGCGCACCGACGGCGGTCTGCGTACTGGCCGCGATATCGTCATGGCGGCGATGCTGGGCGCCGAGGAATACGGCATCGGCACCGCGGCGCTGATCGCCATGGGCTGCATCATGGTGCGCCAGTGCCAGTCGAACACCTGCCCGGTGGGCGTCTGCACCCAGGACGAATCCCTGCGCGCCAAATTCACCGGCAACGCCGACAAAGTGGTGAACCTGATCACCTTCTACGCCCAGGAAGTGCGGGAAATCCTCGCCTCCATCGGCGCGCGGTCGTTGGACGAGGTGATCGGGCGCGCCGATCTGCTGGCGCAGGTGTCGCGCGGCTCGGCGCATCTGGATGATCTG
>JBFOLS010000682.1:0-4660 GCA_040830225.1 Leisingera sp. | reverse complement strand
TCGATGCGGGCTATGGCATCGACATGCTGCGGCTGGAGGCCCTGCAGACCGAAGCCATTCATGACCGCACTCCCGCAGGCCATGCCGAGGCAGGTGCCGCGGCGCGGGCACGGCAGGAGGCCCGGCAGGAGGATGAGGCGGCGCTGGAGGATCTGATCGGCCGTCTTGGCGCCCGGCTGGGGCTGGAGGCGATCACCCGCTATCATCCGGCTGAGAGCCATATCCCCGAAAAGACCTTCACCGTGCAGGCGGCGGCCTGGTCCGAGCCAGCGGCGGACGAGTGGCCGCGCGCGCCGCGGCCGCGGCCGCTGCTGCTGTGGCGGCCTGAGCTGGTTCATGCGCCGCAGGTGCCGCAGGTGCCGGAGCGCTTCCGCTGGCGCGGCCGCGACTGGGATCTGGCCAGCGCCGAAGGCCCTGAGCGGATTGCGCCCGAGTGGTGGCTGGAGGACCCCGAGTGGCGCAGCGGGGTGCGCGACTACTGGATTGTGGTGACCGCCTGCGGCGCCCGGCTGTGGCTGTTCTTTGCCCATGGCGGCGCACTGTCGGGGGGCTGGTTCTGCCATGGGTCCTTTGCCTGAACGGCGCGGACAGTTCGGCGGCGGACGAAGGGTTTTTCTTGGGCCTCGGTGCCGCAAGGGCGTAGGGTAACGCCATGATCACACCGCGTTTCGATATCCTCGGCCAGGCCATCAGCGACGCCAGCCGCACGCAGATGCTGTGCGAACTGATGGAGGGGCGCTCTTATACCAACAAGGAGCTGGCAGCTGCTGCAGGCGTGACGCCGCAGACCGCATCGGCGCATCTGCGCATGCTGCAGGATGCGGGTCTTGTGGTGGCGGAAAAGCGCGGCCGCTGCGTCTATCACCGGCTGGCCGGCGCCGAGGTCGCCCATGCGTTGGAGCAGCTGGCGGCGATTGCCCCGGCCGACAGCCTGCACCGCGCCCAGCAGCGGAAAGCGGGCGGGCTGGCGCAGCTGCGCAGCTGCTATGACCATCTGGCCGGGCCTTTGGCGGTGGCGATGACCCGGGCGTTTCTGGACCGCGGCATGCTGGTGGAAGCAGATGGCGCTTTCCGGGCGGAACCTGCCGGGGAGTGGCTGAAGCTGGGTGTTGTGCTTCCGGAGAACACCAGCCGCCAGCCTTTTGCGCGGCCTTGCCTGGACTGGACAGAGCGCAAGCTGCATGTGGCGGGCCCGATGGGCAGGCAGATCCTGGATCACGCGCTGGACAGCGGCTGGGTCAAGCGGCACCGGCACAAGCGCGGCCTGATGCTGACGGCGCCGGGACGGGTGGCGCTGGAACAGATTCTGGGACTGCAATGCGGCGAACTGGCGGCGGCCTGAGGCCGGTCCGGAAGGGCTGAAACAGCGCTGCAAGGTCTGTGCGTATCCTGCACCACACGAAAATTCGAAGGTTATAAACCTTGATTTGCAGGGGAAATGAGGCAAGCTTTATCTTATGAGCTTTGATCAGGTGCAGCCTTTTCCCGGATCTCCCATTCCTCAGCAAGTCGCGTTTGACCGGCGGGAACTGTCGGTCATTCTTTCGTTGTACGGACGGATGGTGGCTGCGGGCGAATGGCGCGATTACGGGATTTCTTCCTTGCGTGATCTGGCAGTGTTCTCGGTGTTCCGGCGCACGGCAGAGCATCCGCTCTACCGTATCGAAAAGCGCCCCAAGCTGCGGCAGCGGCAGGGGCAGTATTCGGTGGTCGGCATGGATGGGCATATCCTCAAGCGCGGTGCGGACTTGAAAACCGTGCTGAGGGTGCTGGAGCGCAAGCTGATCCGCTCCGTGGAGTAGCCGCAAAGATTGCGGCGGAGCGGGGACCGGAAAATTCAGATTTTCCGGCCAAAAAACTTCGCAGGTTTTTTGCCGTCTGCGGCAGCCAGTACGGCCTAGGCCAGCCGTTTATGCGCGGTGACCGGGCCATCGCCCTGAGCCAGGATCCGTTCAATTGCCACGGCAATGGGTTCAACCGCCACTGCCATGTCATGTGCATTGGCGTGGATCAGTGTCTGCGTATCCCGCACCAGCGCCACATGGCCCTTCCAGAACAACAGGTCGCCCCGCTGATAATCTGCAGCCGGGGCCGGCTCGCCAAGCTCCGTCTCCTGCATATCGCTGTCGCCGGGGCAGGGGATGCCGCAGGCCAGCAGCGCCGCCTGCACCAGGCCGGAGCAATCAATGCCAAAGCGGCTGTTGCCGCCCCATAGATAGGGCGTGCCGAGGAAAAGCTCAGCCACTGCCACCGGGTCATCGGTGTGGGCGCCAAGCGGTGAGAGGTGGCGGGCGGGAATGAAGCCGAGATTGGTTTCAACGAAACGCCCTTCGCCGCTAATCACCTGTATCCGGCTGCCATGGCTGAGCGCATGGGCTTCCGGCGATTTGAAATCATCTGCTGTATAGGCGTGGGTGGCGGGGGCGCTGACCCAATGGGTCACCTCGAAGGGCGCCGCAAGCGCTGTGCTGGGCACATAGCCCGCATAGCCATCCTTGGCTGCCTGCAGGAAGGACCAGCCGCCATGATCCTCAAAGACGGTGACCGGCTCGCCGTAAACCAGCTGGCGGTCGCGGCTGCCAGCGGGTGCTCGCAGCAGGTCTGCAACCGGCACGCTGATGCGGGCGGAGGTTCCCTCCACACGCTTGACCCCCTCGGGGACATCTTCCAGATGCGCCGCGGCAACGCGGGTGTTCATGGGCAAGCGGCGGCGGTCGGCCATGGCGCTCAGAGCTCCAGCATGCCGGGCAGGGCGGTAAACAGGGCACGGGCGCCTTGCAGGGCGCCGCCCTTGGGCCGGCCGGGCGCGGCAGCCGGGGTCCAGCCGTAGATGTCGAAATGCATATAGCGGGCCTCGCCGGCAAAACGGCGCAGAAACAGGGCTGCGGTGATGGAGCCCGCAAAGCCGCCCGAGGGCGCGTTGTCGAGGTCGGCGATGCCGGGTTCGATCATCTTCTCGTAAGGTTCATGGAAGGGCATCCGCCAGACCGGATCAGCGCAGCCCGAGGCAGCAGCTGAGAGCGCGGCGGCGTCCGTGTCATGACCGGTGTAGAAGGGCGAGATATCCGGGCCGACCGCAACCCGTGCGGCGCCGGTGAGAGTGGCCATCGAGACCAGCAGGTCCGGTTCTTCCTCGGCGGCCAGGGCCAGGGCATCGGCCAGCACCAGGCGGCCTTCGGCGTCGGTGTTGTTGATCTCGACCGTCAGCCCCTTGCGGGAGGTGAGCACATCGCCAGGTCGGAAGGCGGGGCCGGAGACGGAATTTTCCACTGCGGGAATCAGCACCCTGAGCTGCACGGGCAGACCGGCACCCATGATCATCCGGGCCAGCCCCAGGACATTGGCCGCGCCGCCCATGTCCTTCTTCATCAGCGC
Source organism: Leisingera sp. (assembly GCA_040830225.1). GTDB lineage: Bacteria > Pseudomonadota > Alphaproteobacteria > Rhodobacterales > Rhodobacteraceae > Leisingera. Next base: position 1,285 of record JBFOLS010000682.1, on the reverse strand, counting down.
CATGCTGTTGCCGGGCTTCAGATTCAGCCCGCCGGTGTCAAAGCAGACTCCCTTGCCCACCAGGGTGAGTTTTGGCCCCGTGCTGCCCCAGCGCAGGTCGATCAGCCGCGGCGCCCGGTCCGAGGCGCGGCCGACGGTGTGGATCAGCGGGAAGTTTTGCTCCAGCAGCTCTTCGCCGGCGATGACCGAGGATTTGGCGCCGAACTCCGCTGCCAGCCCCAAGGCGGCGGCCTGCAGCTCGTCCGGCCCCATGTCGGAGGCGGGCGTGTTGATCAGATCGCGGGTCAGGCATTCGGCGGCGGCGAGAGATTCGACTGCGCCTGCATCGATACCTTCGGGGGCGGCCAGCGCTGCTGCTCCGCCTTTGCTGTTCTTGTAGCGGTCGAAACGGTATTCCGTCAGGAGCCAGCCCAGAGCCTCCGTGGCCGCGGCTTCATCCGGCAGGCCGGAGGCGATCCGGTAAGTGCCTTCGGGCAGTTTCTGGGCGGCTTCGGCCAGCACGAAACGGCGGCGCGCCCGCTGTGCGGAGCTGCCGTATCCGGCCAAGGCCATTTCGATGGACCCGTCTTCCGCGGGCACCGCCAAGGCTTGGCCGCAGGCGCCGGTGAACCCCTGCGCCTTTGCCCAGGCCTGAACGCGCTGCGGCTGGCCTGAGAGCCAGCTTTCGGAAGAATCGCTTTCGATGACATGCACCGGACAGGCGTCCGGGCTGGAAGCGGCAAAGACGGGCGGCATGAGGATACTCCGGGTTGCGGATCAGTCTTGATGCGCCAGAGTAGCCGCCGCAGCGCGGCCTGCAAGCCCTGCGGGAAGCAGAAGCGTCAGATCGTCATGTCCTGTTGGTCCCAGACCGCGGTCAGCGAGCGTTCACCCACCCGCATCAGCCGGAACAGGACGGCGGCAACCGCCGGCCCATCCTCGGAATCAATAGCTTGGGTCACGTCACCTGCGATAGAGGCCAGCGCCGTCATACCGACCTGATCGGCAATTGCAATTAGCGAGCGGGCGCTTTTTCGCAGGTTCATCAAGTCATTTTGCCGCCATAGACGCTCGCAATGCGTCAGGCGGACCGCCATTTCCTCTACCGCCCGGCAGACCACATCCTCGGCGCCGGTTTCGCCGAGCTGCTCATAGAGCGCGGTGAGTTTGTCAGGATCAAGGCGCACTGTCTCCGAGTGCATCACTGTTAGAATATTTGCCACCACATTCACCCAAATTCATTATGCCCCCACGGCACGCCTGCCAATTTGCGCCGCACAGGTTTTCAAAAGGTTTCCGCGAGGGG
>JBFOLS010000681.1:0-4112 GCA_040830225.1 Leisingera sp. | reverse complement strand
GCAGAACCAGCACAGACGCTCGCAGAACGGGATATGCAGATAGACGGACACCGGCACTTCCGGATCCAATGCTTGCAATTCACGGGCCTGGTCCGCGGCGCCAACGGCTGCGGAGAACACCGGTGCAGTCGGATAAGAGGTATAGCGGGGCACCCGGCTGTCGAACAGCCCGAGGGCTTGGAGGCGGTCAATCTGTTTCATGACTTTGCTATGCCTCTTTTCCGAATCCCGTACTTTGCGCAGGATCAAACCGCCCGCCCGGCAGCGATATTTTTCGCTCCCATGCCCATTTCTCCCAAGCCACTGTATACGTTCGGAAAATTTCCCACTCACAAGGCAATTAGGAAATTTTCAGCCAAGGTCGTTTTTCCATTTGACCTCTTCTACGACCCCGCTTATCCCCCCTCCTAACGACACCTGCCCAGGTGGGGAAATTGGTAGACGCGCTAGCTTCAGGTGCTAGTGTCCGTATGGAGGTGGAGGTTCGAGCCCTCTCCGGGGCCCCATTCCCCGAATTCAGTAAATAGCCGGACCGGTCAGTGGGATGGCGCCCGCCGTTTCCGGCGGGCACCTCGGCCGGAATCAGGCCGCATGATACTGAGGCGCCGTAGCCAAGAATCGGCCATATGCCCCGGCATCCGGCGGCGCGAATTGCTCGGCCAGCGGGTTGGAACGCTTCCATTCCGCCGCCCCCATGTCCATCAGCAGCTCGTCGAAATGCTTGAAATGGAACGGCGCCGAACACAGCCCGCCATAGATCTGCGCAGCCGGGCGTTCTCTGCGGCGCCAGTCGAGCATCATCTGGATGTTCTCCTCCATCTCCTCGCGCGAAGGCTGGCGCGCCAGCTTGCCGTCGGCAAACCGCACCAGCCAATTCGCGACCATCTCGGCTGAAAGGATCGTGCAGAAGCTTGAGTTGAAGCCGACAAACCCCATCTCGGGCAGGTCCGGGTTCACCGCCAGCCGGTAGGTCCGGTACTGGCCGTCCGCCTCAATCAGCTTATCCAGATGCCGCTGAGCCAGATAAGGGATGCCCAGCTTCCAGCCCACTGCTGAAATCACCAGGTCCGCGCCGATTCTGTCTCCGTTTTCCAGCACGATCTCGTCGCCTTCATAGCGTGAGAAGGTGGTGCGCTTCGGGATGATAGAGCCATCTTTGAAACCTTCGAACAGGCCCGGCGTCACAATCGGGACCGAGCAGGACACATCCTTTTCGATCGGAATTTCCGGCACCATGTCCCACTTCTTCAGCCCCAGCTGCAGCTTCAACAGGGTCTCTAAACCGCGAAAATTGGCCCATATTAGCGGCCTGGCCATCCCATAGAGTGCTTTGTGCAGCCAACTGCGGCCCCAGCCGTTGAACTGCACTTCCTGCGCCCGCATGTAGAGCAGTTTCTTGAAGTTGATGCCGCCGACAAAATACGGCACCCGCCAGACATTCTGCCGGTAGACCAGATGCACCTGCCGGGCGCCGTTCTGCGACGCATTGACCGCCACATCCGTGGCAGATTTAGAACCGCCCAGCACCACAACCCGCTTACCGCGCGCGTGTTCCGGATCCAGATACTCCGACGAATGCATCACCTCGCCGCCCTGCGCCGTGAAATCCTCCTGTCCTGGATGGGTGAGGATATTCTTCTCCGAAAATTGCCCGGTGCAGACCACGGCAAAATCCACATCCCTAGAACTGTTCTCGCCGTTCTTTTCAATCACCAGGCGCCAACCCGGCTGCCCATCCGGCCGCCGGTCCATTTCCAGCACATCGGTTTTCAGCTGGAACAGGCGGTGCAGGTCATGCTTGTCTGCATAGGAGTGCAGGTAGGCATGCACCTGCGGGCCCTTCGGCCATTCCGGATACTCGTCCGGCATCGGATGATCGGTATAGCAGTAAAGATCCTTAGGCGATTGCGTCTGCACACCCGGGTAGGAGCGCGAGGGTTCCCACACCCCGCCCAGGTCATGGCTGCGTTCAAAGCCCAGAACCTGATGCCCCCTTTCGGAAAAAGCCTTGGCCGCAGCCAGCCCGCTCACCCCACCGCCAATCACGGCGACCGTCTTGCGTTTCACCATGTCAGCCTCCCTTACGCAGAAGGAGGCGGCAGGAAGTCGACCTCGTGCAGTGCCGAAAGCCGTACCAGTTCTTCCGGGTCGGTTACCCCGTCCAGCGCACCGAAGAGATCAAACAACTTGCGCGCAGGAGCGACACCAAACACACAGGAGGCCGCAGCTCCTGAGCGATTGAAGATGCCATGCGCTACCCCCATCGGCATCCGAACCGTGTCGCCCGGCCCGGCCTGATAGACATCGCCGCCGAACTCCACCTCCAGCGTGCCTTCCAGCATTGTTATCCACTCATCCTGGGTCGGATGCACATGCGGCGGCACAAAGGTGCCGTCCGGAATGACCGCGTGCCAGATAAAGGCGTTCTCGCTGTACAGCTTAGGCGTATAGGTATGCCCGACCACATTCCAGGACAGGCCCTCCAGCCCGCCGTCTGCTTTGGTGATTCCCTGATTCAGAGTCATGTTTTCCTCCCATGTCAGCTCGTCCTCTGAGCCTAGGGGCGGCTGTCGGAAAGGCTTATCCAGAATGCGCAATAAACCGCAGCAGGGGGCAATTGCCTGACCGGCCAGCCGTGCTAGGCTGCGGGAATGAGCAACCGGCCGACGGCATATGAGCGTGAACCCTTGCGGGCGTGGCGGCAATTTCACAGCCGCGACATCGACGAAGCACGCACGCTGGTGGCACGGAGATTCTGCGACCACCGTCTGCAGCTGTCCGGCAAGGCCCACGGCTTTGGAACCCGCTACAATCACTTGCCGGGCAATAACCTGTCGCTCAACTATCTGAATTACGGAACGGATGTGGCCATTGATCCGGGCGAGCTGCAGGATTTCTATCTGGTGCAATTACCGCTCAGCGGCCGGGCACAGGTGTCCAACGGGACGGGAGAAGTGGCTTCCGACCGCGAAACAGCCACCGTGCTGAACCCGACCCGCACGACCCGGATGACCTGGCAGGCAGACTGCCGGATGCTGCTGCTTCAGATCGACCGGGCAGCGCTGCATGGGCTGGCCGAACGCACCGCCGGGCTGCCTCTGCCCGAGGATGTGGTTTTCAGCACGGCAGTTCCCTTGACAGAAGGTTCCCTGGTGACCTGGGTCCGCCAGCTCGCGGCCTGCGTCCATGCCTGTGACGCTAATGCCGGTTTCGGCCACTGGAGCGCCCTGCAGCAGCAGGTGATCGAAGAGCAGCTGGTTCTCGGGCTTCTGACGCAGCAGGAAAGCAACATCCGCCATTTGCTGACCCCCCGTGCCTCCGCCAGCAGCAGCCATGTCCGGCGCGCGCAGGAGTTCATTCATGCCCACGCCAGCGAACCGCTGACAGTCTCTGCCATCGCTGCCGAAGCCGGCTGCAGCATCCGCTCGCTGCAAACCGCGTTCCGGCGGCAGTTCGGCCATTCGCCGGTCGGGTACCTGCGCAACCTAAGGCTGGACATCGCCCGCTACAGGCTTTTGTCCCGGCCTGCGGACACACGGATCAGCAGCATCGCCTATGATTGCGGCTTTTCCCACTTGGGCCGCTTTTCCCATGCCTACCGCGCCCGCTTCGGCGAATTGCCCAGTACCACCCGCACAGCCTCCGGCATTCCAGCCCAATCCGAATGTTCCCCACTTGCGCGGCCCAAACACAGTGTTTAAACGGGCTTTACCTGTTTTCCGCTTCTGGCGGGGACCGGTGCCGCTGTAGCTCAGCTGGTAGAGCACGTCATTCGTAATGATGGGGTCGGGGGTTCGAGTCCCTTCAGCGGCACCACATAATCTCCCAAGCCGTTGTTTTGCATCATCTTTTGCAACAAGCAAGGCGAGGCGTGGTACATTTTGGAGTACAAATCTTCCCAGCATGTCTTCGTGAAAGAGGGCATCTTCTACTTCAACCGGCGTGTCCCAGCTGATCTTCACAAACACTATTCCTCTGCCAGGATCTCCTACTCGCTGAGGACCAGGTTTTTCCCCGTGGCTATGGCAAGGGCGGCCGGTGCAGCCGGTAAGCTGGACGAATACTGATACCATTTGAGGACGCAAGGCGCCGACCTTCCCGGCAAGTATCTT
>JBFOLS010000680.1:0-2618 GCA_040830225.1 Leisingera sp. | reverse complement strand
GCGAATATCGTTGAGCACGGACAGGAGCGTCTTGTTGCGAGTGGCAAACCGCTGGTTGAGGGGCATCTTTTGTGCTTCGCCGCTGTTGCGTGGGCCGTTGTGCAGGCAGATGTCGGCGATTTCCTGTGCAAAATTGAACCCGTGATCGCGTTCAATCACTTGCAGGATCAGGTCGCTCGCCGAGATGCCGCCGCCGCATGTTAAAATCCGCTGGTCGATGCAGAACCTGTGATCGGAAGGGCAGAGATGCCAATGGCTTTCCAAGAATGACGCGCGGGATTGCCAGTGCAGGGTGAACTCCCTGTCTGCGAGAATACCGGCATTGGCAAGAAGCTGCACCGCGGTGCCAACCGCGCCAATACGTGCGCCGCGCCGCCAAGCGGCGCGCAAATCGCCTCCCAGCTGTTTGCAAACCGGGTGGTCCGCAGCAGGGCCGAACACCAGAATGATGTCTGCGCTGCGAAAATCATCAAACCCGGATGCCACACCGAGTGCAGCCCTGTTTGTGTCTGTGACTGGCTTTCCGTCGGGGCTGTGCAGTGTCCAACGGTACAGCTCGTTTCCAGCCAGAAAGTTGGCTTCTCTAAGCGGTTCGGTCACCGCACCGAGGGATAACAGGTCGAACCCAGGAACCAGAAGCAGAGCCAAAGTTGTTGCATCTGCAGAAACTGGGTGTTCAGGGAGCATGGCAGAATTCTTGTGTTGAACAAGGTGGGTGGCATGCGCCGGCCAAGGGGGGACTAAAACCGGCGCATGCGCTCTCACTACGACAGAAGCTTCTTGCTTTGGGGGTCGTAGAAACCGCGCAAGCTGACAGTGGCATCCACGGCCTCGCCCTCGATCAGAACCTGATAGTGGCCGTCTTCAAGGTCAGCCTTGCCTGACGCGCCTTCCGGCAGGTCAAGAAGGCACAGGCCGGTGGCGGTGCCTTGAATGTAGCTGTAGGCCGCACTGTTGATGGAGCCGAGTACCTCGCCATTGCGAAGAACAGGCTCGCGCCCGAACAACAGCGGTTCGGCATTGTTCAGCTTGATCGCGCACAGGAAAGGCCCTTGTGCCTTTTCCTTGCGGGTCAAATAGGCATCGCGTCCGATGAAGGGGATGTCCTTTTTGGTTTTGCATAGGAACTCGACACCCAGCTGATGCGGGGCTTCCATATAGGCCATGTCGGTGCCCCAATGCAGGTATCCCTTGTCGATACGCAGAGCGTTGAGTGCATCCGTGCCCAGCAGGCGGATGCCGTATTCGTCCCGTTTCGCCAGGATGGTATCGAACACATGCTCGGCCAGATCCGGGGTCATGTAGAGTTCGAAACCAAGTTCGCCGCTGTAGGACAGGCGTTGGGCCCAAACCTCGGCATAGCCAATGTGGATGGTCTTGCCGGAGTTGAAGGGGAAGGCCTCATTCGACAGATCGGCATCTGTCAGCGAAGACAGTAGTGTCCGGCTTTTCGGCCCCATCACAGACAAGGCGGCATAGGCGGTAGTCACGTCGCGGATACGCACGTCCTCGCCGGCTTTGACATGGTCGCGCAGCCGGTTCAGGTCGCGGCGGCGGCGTCCGGTTGAGCTGGTGACGATGAAGCGGTCTTCAGCATGGCGGGCGACCGTCATGTCGGTTTCGATGCCGCCGTCCTCGTTCAGCATCAGGGTTTAGGCCAGTCGCCCCGGGGCAATAGCCATGTTGTTGGTGCACATGCGCTGCAGGAAGCTTTCGGCGTCTTTGCCTTCGACTTCGGTCTTGCCCATTGGGGAGTAGTCGATGATGGCCACGGCCTCACGCGCGGCCTGCTGTTCAGCTTGGGCGTATTCAAACCAGTTGGCACGGCCAAAAGAGTATTCGGCCTTCGCCTCGGCCCCGGCAGGTGCGTACCAGGCCGGGCGCTCCCAGCCCATGGATTCACCAAAATAGGCGCCGCGGTCCTTGAGCAGGTGATGGAACGGCGTCTTGCGGATGCCGCGCGCGGTGTGCCGCTGGTGATGCGGATAGTGCAGGGCATAGGACAGGGCGAGCGTTTCAGGCGCGCGCTGCTGCAGATAGGCATCGCCTGCCTGGAAACTCTCCAGGCGGGCCGGGTCGACACCGCTGAGATCGCGCATCGGCTTGCCGTTGACAATCCATTCCGCCAGAGCGCGGCCCGCGCCTGCACCGCATTGGATGCCGGTGGAGTTAACGCCAGCGAGGATGAAGTACCCCTTGATGTCCGGCGCTTCGCCAATGGTGGCGCGGCCGTCGTGGGTGAAGCTTTCAGGGCCGTTGAAGAAGGTCCGGATGCCGGTTTCCTGAAGCACCGGAACCCGTTCCAGCGCCTCCTCCATCACATCCATGACGTGTTCCTCGACAAAGGGCAGCGAGTCGAAGCTGAAGTCCTCTGGGATGCCGTCTTCGCCGTAGGGAACCACGATACGGTGGCCAAAGCCGACCAGGAGCTTGCCCGCGTCTTCCTTGAAATAAGTGGCATCGTCATAGGATCGCAGAACCGGCAGATCCTTGGGCAGGTCCGGGATCGCTTCGGTGACCAAGTAGTAATGCGCGCAGGCGTGCAGCGGGATTTCGACACCGTTCTGGCGGCCCAGTTCGCGCGCCCACATGCCGGCGGTGTTCACCACGACGTCGGC
>JBFOLS010000679.1:0-2923 GCA_040830225.1 Leisingera sp. | reverse complement strand
GGCCTTTGCCGGCGGGCTGGCCGCCAGGATGCGCTACTTGCAGGTTGATCAGGCTGATGAATTCCGCCTGCTGGCCGAGGAAAACCGGATCAATATCCGCCTGCTGCCGCCTGCCCGCGGCCAGATCTTCGACCGCAACGGTTTGATCATCGCGCAGAACTCGCCCTCGTACAGAATAACCGTAGTGCCCGAGGATGCCGACGATGTGGAGGCGGTGATTGCCAAGCTTTCAAGTCTTCTGCCGCTGGACCCTGAAGATCTGGAGCGCGCCCGCGCCGAGATGCGCCGCTCGCCGCCCTTCCTGCCGATCACACTTGCCGACCGGATCGGCTGGGAGGACATCTCCAAGGTGGCAGTCAACGCCCCCGCCCTGCCCGGTGTGACACCGGAGGTCGGCCTGACCCGCGTCTACCCGCAACTGGGCGATTTTGCCCATGTGGTTGGATATGTCGGGCCGGTCTCGGACTATGATCTGAGCAAAATGGAAGACCCGGAGCCGGTGCTGCTGATCCCGCGCTTCCAAATCGGCAAAGTAGGGTTCGAAGCCAGACGCGAGGACCTGCTGCGCGGCAAGGCCGGCGCCAAGCGGGTCGAGGTCAACGCCACCGGCCGGGTGATGCGCGAGCTGGACCGGCAGGAGGGGATCTCCGGCGCCGACATGCAATTGACCATCGACGCGGAGCTGCAAAACTATGTTCAGGCGCGGCTGGGCCGGGAAAGCGCCGCCGCGGTGGTGATCGACTGCGAAGATGGCGACATCCGCGCCATCTGCTCTTCGCCCAGTTTTGATCCCAACCTGTTTGTCCGCGGTATCTCGGTGGCCGACTACCGGATGCTCACGGAAGACAATTACCGGCCTCTATCGAACAAGACTGTGCAGGGCACTTACCCGCCCGGCTCCACCTTCAAGATGATCACCGCGCTGGCGGCACTGGAGGAAGGCATCGTCGGGCCCGAGGAAACCGTCTGGTGCCCTGGCTACCTGAAGGTTGCCGGCCGCCGTTTCCATTGCTGGAAGCGCGCCGGCCACGGGCATGTGGATCTGAACACCTCACTGAAACGGTCCTGTGACGTCTATTACTACGACGTGGCCATCAAGACCGGGATCGACAAGATCTCGGCCATGGCCAACAAATTCGGCCTTGGCATCAAACATGACTTGCCGATGTCCGCTGTGGCCCAGGGGATTACACCGACCAAGGACTGGAAAGAACGCTCCTATGGCAAGGACTGGCTGGTCGGTGACACCGCCAACGTCTCGATCGGGCAGGGCTACATGCTGGCGTCCCCCTTGCAGCTGGCAGTGATGTCGGCGCGGATCGCCACCGGGCGCAGCGTGACGCCGCGGCTTTTGAAATCCATCGATGGGGTCGAGCAGCCGAACGGCGCGGGTGAGCCTTTGGGCGTCAGCGAGAACAGCCTGCGGATGGTGCGTAAAGGCATGTATTCGGTCAGCAACGACCGACGCGGCACCGCCTACCGGTCCCGCATCATCGGCGACGGCATGCGGATGGCGGGCAAAACCGGCACCAGCCAGGTGCGCAACATCACCGCGGCTGAGCGCGCTGCGGGCGTGATCCGCAACGAGGACCTGCCCTGGGAGCGCCGCGACCATGCGCTGTTCGTGAGCTTTGCCCCTTATGACAATCCGAAATACGCGGTGGCAGTGGTGGTCGAACATGGCGGCGGCGGCTCCAAGGCAGCCGCCCCGATTGCCCGGGATGTGATGCTTCAGGCGCTCTATGATGGCACCCCGCCGCTGGAAGCCTATCCAAAGGCCGACCGCAACCGCATCAAGGCGCAGCAGGAACGGCTGGAGCGCGAACGGGTCAAGCGCCCCCTGGGCAGCCGGAGCAGCCGGGCATGAGCTATCTTGAGTATCACGCCAAATCGACGCCTACGGGTTTTCGCAAGATCCTGCATCTGAACTGGGGGCTGATCCTGCTGCTGATCACGGTCTCCAGCATCGGCTTCCTGATGCTCTATTCCGTAGCAGGCGGCTCATTCAGCCCCTGGGTGGAACCGCAGGTCAAGCGCTTTGCCCTGGGCCTCGGCGTCATGTTCGTGGTGGCGATGATCCCGATATGGTTCTGGCGCAACGTCTCCGTGCTGGCCTATTTGGGCTCGCTTGGCCTTTTGGTGGCAGTGGAGCTGTTCGGCACCGTTGGCATGGGCGCGCAGCGCTGGATCGATATTGGCTTCATGCGGCTGCAGCCCTCGGAAGTGACCAAGATCGCCCTGGTGATGCTGCTGGCCGCCTATTACGACTGGCTGCCGGCCGAGAAGACCTCACGGCCGTTGTGGGTGCTGCTGCCGGTGGCTCTGATCCTGATACCAACTGCGCTGGTGCTGAAACAACCGGACCTTGGCACTTCAATCCTCTTGATGGCGGCAGGCGGCGGGGTGATGTTCCTGGCCGGAGTCCACTGGGCCTACTTCGCGGCGGTAATCGCCGCCGGCGTGGGGCTGGTCAGCGCCGTGTTCCAAAGCCGCGGCACCGAGTGGCAGCTCCTGAAAGACTATCAGTTCCGCCGCATCGACACCTTCCTGGACCCTTCTCAGGATCCGCTTGGCGCCGGCTATCACATTACCCAGTCCAAGATCGCGCTGGGTTCCGGAGGCTGGTCGGGCCGCGGTTTCATGCAAGGGACGCAATCGCGGCTGAACTTCCTGCCGGAGAAACACACCGACTTCATCTTTACCACTCTGGCGGAAGAGTTCGGCTTTATCGGCGGCTTCACCCTTTTGTTCATCTACATGCTGATCATCCTATTCTGCATCACCTCTGCCATTGCCACCAAGGACCGCTTCTCCTCGCTGGTGATCCTTGGCATCGCAATCACCTTCTTCCTGTTCTTTGCTGTCAACATGTCAATGGTGATGGGGCTGGCACCGGTGGTCGGCGTGCCGCTGCCCATGGTTT
>JBFOLS010000678.1:0-2025 GCA_040830225.1 Leisingera sp. | reverse complement strand
TACCGCAGGCGCCCCTTTCGATCAACTGCATACGCCCCGGCAAAGGTGCGCAACATTGATGCAGGTCAAATAGAACTTAAACAATGGCCCGGCAAGAACGCCTGCGCCAAGTCAAACCCCGTTTGCGGCGTATTTGCCGCGGTTTGGGACCGGGATGCGCAGGATCGGAAACCTGTGCCGCTTCCCGCAAGTCGAACTAGAATTTCGGGATCACCCTATTTGCAAACGAGGCATTCACCGCTGCCAAGAAATGAATATTGTGATCCTTATGGAAGGTGAGGCATTCGAGGTTTAGTTTCATGAAGTTAGACAACGAGACAGATTGGGTAGTCAGAGCTTCAGACGCAGGCAGTAGTTTTGCGGAACAGTGCCGAGCGCTTTGTGATGAAAATTTAAGCGGATGTCCGGAGCCACTGGAACAAATTATGCTTACGATGATGACCGAACTGTGGGACCGGGGATTCAGTCAGTCCGCAATCCGCCACGCATTTCAAGCAGCTATCGACGACCTTCCTCGTTATGCCGCAGGCGATGAGCAGAGGAGTTGATGCCGGCCGCGAATTGCGTTTGGCGCCTGCGTTACTAGCCCAACCAGGCTCAATGTGTGACCAGTGCAAACATTGGAAAAGCCCCTCTGGCCCCTCCTCATAGGCACTGCTAGGGTCCGCGCCAAACCGGCCCTGAACCGGGCCGCCCCGGAGATACAGGAGAGCACACATGGCATTGAATGATGTTCTGGACCGGATCGACGCAGAGATGGACGCCGCAACAGAACGGCTGATGGATCTGCTGCGCATCCAGTCGATTTCCACCGACCCCGCCTTTAAGGAAGACTGCGACAAGGCCGCCGACTGGCTGGTTGCGGACCTCAACGCCATCGGCATCAAGGCTGAGAAGCGAGAAACCCCCGGCCATCCGATGGTGGTGGGCCATGTCGGTGAAGAAAACAGCGACGCGCCGCATGTGCTGTTCTACGGCCACTACGACGTGCAGCCGGTCGACCCGCTGGAGCTGTGGAACACGCCGCCGTTTGAGCCGCAGCTGGAAGAGACCCCGAACGGCACCGTGATCCGCGGCCGCGGATCGTCGGACGACAAGGGCCAGCTGATGACCTTTGTCGAGGCCTGCCGCGCCTGGAAAGCCGTGAACGGCTCCCTGCCCTGCCGCATCACATTCTTCTTTGAAGGCGAAGAGGAATCGGGCTCGCCCTCGCTGATCCCCTTCATGGAAGCCAATGCAGAAGAGCTGAAAGCAGATCTCGCGCTGATCTGCGACACCTCGATGGTGTCGCGCGGGGTGCCGTCGATCTCGTCGCAGCTGCGCGGCATGCTGAAAGACGAATTCACCATCGTCGGGCCCCGCATCGACCTGCATTCCGGCCACTATGGCGGCCCGGGCCTCAACCCGCTGCGGGTGCTGTCGAAGATTGTTGACTCCTTCTACGACGACGGGACCGGCCGCGTCGCCGTCGATGGGTTCTATGACGGTGTCCACGAAGTGCCTGCCGATCAGCTGCGCCAGTGGCAGAACTGCGGTTTTGACGAAGCCGAGTACCTGAACTCGGTCGGCTACACCCAGCCGCATGGCGAAAAGGCCTATTCCACCCTGGAACAGCAATGGGCCCGCCCGACGCTTGAGGTCAACGGCCTCTGGGGCGGCTACAACGGCGCTGGCTCCAAAACCGTGATCCCGTCGGAAGCGCACTGCAAGATCACCTGCCGCCTGGTCGGCGATATGGACCCGGACGCACTGCGCAAAAACATCCGCAAGCACGTGGAAGAACGCCTGCCCGCGGATGCCAAGGTGGTCTGGAGAAACGATTCCGAAGGCTCCCGCGCCGCGGTGATGAACATCACCCGCCCCGAGTTTGAGGCCGCCCGCGGTGCGCTCTCGGATGAGTGGGAGCGTGAAGCCGTCTTCTGCGGCATGGGCGGATCGATCCCGATCGCCGGCTTCTTCAAGTCGATCCTGGATATGGATGCGATGCTGATCGGCTTTGCCAATGACGATGACGCCATCCACTCG
>JBFOLS010000677.1:0-6265 GCA_040830225.1 Leisingera sp. | reverse complement strand
GCCCCGATCGGGCTGCAGCCCAAGCGCCGCTCGATGGCGCGGCTGCCCGCCCCCGGCGGCCATGACGTGACCGCCTGGCCGATGATCATGGGCGCAGGCGAAACCTGGTACGCCAAACCCGATGCCGGCAAGCTGCTGGTCTCCCCGGCCGAGGCCGACCCGGTTGATCCCCACGATGCCTATGCCGATGACATGGTGCTGGCCGAGGGTCTGGCCCGCTACGAGGAAAACGTGACCGAGCCGGTCACCCGCGTCGAAAACAACTGGGCCGGCCTGCGCAGCTTTGCCCCGGACGGGGCCCTGGTGCTGGGCCCGGACCCGGCACATCCCGGTTTCATCTGGAGCGCGGGCCAGGGCGGCTACGGCGTGCAGACCTCCCCCGCCGCGGCCCAGCTGGTTGCCGACCTCGTGGCAGACCGCCAGCCTGAGCTGGACACCGCGGCCGTGGCGGCGCTGTCGCCGGCAAGGCTGCGCTGATGCCGGTGCGCTCCGTTCCCGGCGCTGCCTCGGTCGCCGCGCCTCAGGATGGCAAGCTCTTTGCCCCCGCTGCAGCACGCAACAGCGAAGTGCTCTGCGATCTGCTGGCAGCGGTTGCCCCGGCCGAGGGGCACGCGCTGGAGATTGCCAGCGGCACCGGCCAGCACGTGGCCGCCTACGCCGCCCGCCTGCCCGGCCTTCAATGGCAGCCGACAGAAGTGGATGAGATTCGCCGCGCCAGTATTCAGGCCTATATCTCAGAAAGCGGGCTCAGGAATATCTCCCCGCCCATCCTGCTCGACGCCACCGCGCCCGGCTGGGGCAAGCAGCACACAGGCCAGGACCTGATCGTTCTGGTGAACCTCCTGCACCTGATCAGCGAAGGCGAGGCCAGGACCCTGATCTCCGAGGCCGCCGCCGGTCTCGCCCCCGGCGGGCGGTTCGTGATCTACGGCCCCTTCATGCGCGGCGGCGAACTGACCAGCGACGGCGACCGCCGCTTCCATGCGACGCTGAAAGCGCATGACCCGGCTACCGGCTACAAGGACGACTTTGACACCATAGACTGGCTGCAGGCCGCGGGGTTCGAACTGCTGCAGGCGGTCGAGATGCCCGCCAACAACCTGGCGTTGGTGAGCCGGAAGTGATTTTGCAGATCGGCTGCAGTTTCAAGCGCTATTAGAACCCAAAGGTAAAGTGCAGCTGTTCTGCCGCTTGGATGTTTCCGCGGCTTCCGTTTACCGCAGCCTTTCCCCGCAAATTGGCGCCAAAGCAACCTTCAGTCACACTGAGAAAACGGGCTTGTTCAATTTCCTTAGCCAAACCGTCCCATAAGCAGGCAGCAATACTTCCAGGATAGGTAAAGTGCCCATCGTTCCCAGCTTCTTGCTCCACCATGTCTCCGATACGCACAAAGACCAGCTTTTGATATGCAATGAGGTTTTGCAGAATATTCTTTCGTACAAGAACAGCGTCACTGTTAGGGCTGCAAGGCTCCCCGCAGAACTCTCGCAGACCATCGACTGCCTCCAGTTGATCCCAGTTCATGACAACAAACACCTGCACGTCAGCCTCGTAAATCGGCCCGCTTGAATTATGGAACGCTGTTCGGTTGTGGAGTTGAGCCAAAGTCTGTTCTCGGTCGACACCAAAGTAGAATACATCCGGCGCCCCTAGCAGTTTGACCGGCCGCCCGCCCCACAGAAAGCTGCCGTACCAAAGCGCCGCCAGCACTGAACAGCCAAGCAGTATTTTTCTCTGCGGAATGCCGGAAATGCGTTTGGTCATAAGAACTCCCTGAAACACGCAGAAAGTGTGCGCGCGCTCCTCAGGTGTCAATGCATTTTAGAATTCGCTTGCAGATGCCCGCACTTCCCTGAGGCCCTGCAGCACCTGGCGGATCTGATCCAGCGCCGGATTGTCCTGAAGGTAGAGTGCTTTGCAGCTGAGGCTGATCCCGGGCGCATCCTCCACCGCATGGATCTGCCCCGCCGCCAGCGCCTCTGCTGCCATATAGGCCGGGAAATACCCCATGCCGCCCCGCTTCATCAAATAGCGCAGACCCATCGGCGCATTGCCCAGCACGATATGCTGGCGGCTGCGCTGCGGCAGAACCTGCTGCAGCTGTGCAGTGTATTCGCTGCCGAACTCCAGATTGATAAACAAGGGAAGCTCATCCTGCCCCAGCCGCAGCGGGCGGTCCGCAATCAGCACCAGTTCTTCCGGCGACAGCTCCTCGACCCCCAGCCGGGTGCCCGCAGGCACCTCGTTGACGATCGCCAGGTCCAGCAGCCTGCGCGCCACGGCCTCTGCCATGTTGAGCCCATGGTCATAATTCAGCGTGAAAGGCACCGTGCCCTGCGCCTGCTCCAGCCAGACCGCCACATCCACCAGCAACGGGTCCCAGACCGACAGCTGTGCGCCCAGCCGCAGCGACACCCGCCCCGCCAGGCTCGCCCGCAGATCGCCCGACACAAACTCCCAGGTGCGGATCATCTGCTCGGCATATGGCAGGAACTGCCGCCCCGCCGCCGACAGTCTTGTACCGCCCGGCCCTCGCTCAAACAGCGAAGCCCCCAAGGACTCTTCCAGCGCCTTGATCCGGGCACTCACCGCTGTCTGGGTAATATTCAATCTCCGCGCCGCACCGTGAAAGCTGCCCGCGGCCTCTATGGCCAGAAATGTTTCAAACGCGTTGATCTGCATGTGAGCATTATTTCTGCTCATATTGAGCAAATCAATTCGTTTTCCTGCTCACCCGGCTTCCGTTATCTTTCTGCTCAGATCAACTAAAGGACACGCGTTATGCTGGACAAAAGCCACAAGCCAAACTGGACCAGTTTCGAAGAAGCCACACCCGAGGATTGGGCCGCGGTGGAAAAGTATGAAGAAGAATACAACGCCGCCCTGCCCGACCGCATCCTGGACGCCATCCGCTCGCTGGACGAGGACTGGACCCCCTACCCGGTGAACCGCTACCAGCACAGCCTGCAGGCCGCGACCCGCGCCTATGAGGACGGCGCCGATGACGAAATCATCGTGGCCGCCCTGGTGCATGACACCGGCGACATCCTGTCCCCCTACAACCACGGTGAGCTGTCGGCGGCGATGATGAAGCCCTATGTCAGCGAGAAGACCTATTGGATCCTCAAGCACCACTGCGTGTTCCAGGGCTTCTACTACAACCACCACTTCGGCGGCGACCGCAATGCGCGGGACAAGTACCGTGACAGCCCCTATTGGGAAGACTGCCGGTATTTCTGCGAAAAATACGACCAATGCGCCTTCGACCCGGACTACCCGACCAAACCGCTGGAGTTCTTCGAGCCGATCCTGCGCAAGGTCCTGTCGCGCGGCTGGGGCCATATGGAGCTGGCCGAGACCGCAAACGACTGACGCCAAGACACAGGGGTGCATCCTCTCCGCGCCCCTCCTGGCATGGGCCAGGCTGCGCCCCTCCCGGCTCCCCGCTGGAGGGGCGTTTCTTATTGCGCCCCCCTCCGCCCGGCCCAAAGCACAATCCGGCCGGCGGGCGCCCTTATGCAGTCAGGTCTCCTCGATCTGCCAGTTCCTGGCGGTCTCCCGCACCTGAGCGCGCCGCCCGCGGGCAACCGGCACCCGGACCCCTTCCTCAAGCAGGAGGACATCGCTCTGGCTGCCGCGTTTCAGCCCTGACACTGCGGCACGGGCCACCCACCAGGACCGGTGCGGCTGGATGCCCGCCCCGGCCGGAACCTGAGCAATCAGATCCCCCAGCCGCCCGCGCAGGGTCTGCTGGCCGTTGTGCGTTGCGACGCGGAGGTAATGCTCCTCCGACTTCACGTACCGCAACTCCTCCAGAGCAAAGGTCTTGCCGCTCAGCACCACCTTCCGGGCGGCGCCTGCGTCGATCCCTGGGAGGGTGACTGCTGCCTGCTCCTCCGCCTCCGGGGCCTCGTGCTCAGGAGCCGCTTCAGGCTGTTCCCCACTTGGCAGCGCCTTGTTCCGCTGTTTGCGGTAAAGCCCCAGTTCCAGGCTGGCATCGATGTGGGGCAGAATGAACAGCACCAGCAGCGATTCAAAGGTGAAGCTCAAAAGCAGATTGTAAGGAATATGCCGCATCAGCACCGGCGTGCTGAATCCCAGCATTGAATACTGCGCCGCCAGGGCCACCACCACCACCGTGGTCAGTGTCATCGCTATCGTCATCGGCACCAGACGGAACAAGCGCACCACCCGCCCCCCCGGCGCAAAGGCCAGCCAGCCTGTCAGCACCGCCGTATAGACGGCCACATAGCAGAAAACACAGACCGCCCATAGGAACACATTGGCGGCCAGATGCATCCCTGCGGCGCGGTAGCCGTGGGTGTCAAACGCGGTCAGAAGCAGCACCACCGCCGCGGTGTAATTCATGAAAGTCCTGGTACGGAATACCAGCCTCATTTCATGCAACGTGAACTGCGGCGGGTCCCCGTACATGTCAAAAAGCAGCAATTCGCGGCTTTGCAGGTTGTCCTTGATTTTACCCAAACCTATCAGCCCCTTGTAAATGGTTGCATTTTTCAAGAGTGGCCGGGGGCGGTTTCTTCATTCCTTGTATTGCCGCACAAGAAGAGATTGCCTCCGCGCTCAATCCAGCTTCTTCATCAGTACCTCCCGTATCGATTAACGGATTTCCCATGCGTCAGTTCGTACCGGCAGACTTCGAGAAGGTTTCCGAGAACCTGCACCGCCTGCGGGAGCATTACTTCACCGCCGGCTGCCGTGAAGAGCGGGCCGCCGCCGAAGCTGCGATTGCGGCCGCCATGCGCTGGATCGAAACAGCGCTGAGCAGTTTTGACCAGCCGCAGGACCCGCGCCGGTAAAATACCGTCTTGCGCGGCCGCCGCCTGCATCCGCAGAGGGCCGGCGGTAAGGGCGGGCATTCCACGCTGCAGGACCGGAGACATTTCCAGTAAAGCTCTGATCCCCATCCGCCTTTTGACACCTGAGTTGCTCATAATTCCAGCTTAGGCAGAGGTATTCCAAAAAAGGAATGGTTGAAATCCGTGTTTCCGAGGGAAATAATCCGGGCCATTCCCCTAGGATTGTAATCATTTTGCACTACAATCAGCTACCAGAAAATCCCCCGCTGATTGCTGAAAGAAAGCGCAAAACAGCCAAGAGTGGATTTTCACTTTAGAAGCTTCCCTAGCGGAAACTCCCCATTTCGCTCGTACTGCAGCAGGAGCGGCAGCTTTAGCCATAATATCAGCGGCTTGCGAGGATAGATGGCGCATGCTTGAAATCCGACGGATTTTCACGCCGGAAACCACCAGAAGTTCCGTTTCAGAATGGACAAACCGTCGCAGCAATCTGACCAAAGGAACCGAACATGAAGACGCAAATTCTCATCGCCGCCATGGCTGCCGCCGTTGCCCTGCCCGCCTACGCCGGCGGCGGCCGCCTCAGGGCGATGGACCTGAACGGCGACGGCACGGTCACTGTGTCCGAAGCGGTGGAGGCCCGGGTGGCGAAATTCGACACCGCCGACTCCGATGGCAACGGTGAGCTGGACAAGGCCGAGCACACGGCAATGCTGGAGGCGCTGAAAAGCCGGCGCAAACACGGCGGCAGTTCCAAGCGGGCCGGTGATGCAGACCCCTTTGCGATCACCGATACGGACAGTAGTGGCAGCATTTCCAAGGCCGAGTTCCGGTCGGTTGCCGAGCAGTTCTTCACCCGTGTGGATACAGACGGCAATGGCCAGCTGACCCGCAGTGATTTCCAGTCTTTGCGCAGCCGGAAAGGCGGGTGATCCCCGGCACTGAACGCCGCCCCGTGGCGAGGTCCCGAGGCTGCCTTCCCTTCAACCGGCCGGGCTCGCTGCCCGGCCTACCGGACAGCGAGCTGGGCGAGCTCGCCGTAAATCTCTTGCGCCCGCTTTAGGAGACCCGGATCGAAGAGGTCTGCAGGCTGCGGATCCGGGCTTCGCCGGAAGAAGCCAGAAAAATCCCTATCCCGGCCCGCTGACAGCCCCAGTCTGTCCATCAGAGACCGCATCGTGGGATCAGGCGCTGCGCGCAGGTCCGCCTGTGTCACAATCAGCAGTTCTCCGGCATTCCGGCTGATAGTCCCGAAAGCAGATATCCAGTATGCCAGCCAATAGTTGGGGTCATCCAAGGACCAGCCGGCCAGATCTTCCGTAGCAAAGGCAATCGGTTGATGCAGCGCCCCGAACTCGAGATGCCCGATGTCCCGCATGTAGCGCAGCACAAAGGCATCTTCGGCATGGAGCTTGCTGAAATTCATGTGCTGACGGTGCAGCGAG
>JBFOLS010000676.1:0-6017 GCA_040830225.1 Leisingera sp. | reverse complement strand
TGCCGTGGAAAGATCACGCCCCAATTGGGCGGAAATGGTAGAAAAAGCCAAATACCACATGAGCAGAGCCGCAACGGCAGACCAGCCGACTTCGATGGCTTGCGCTCTATTGGCGCAATGCCATGTCATGCTAAGCAATGACTCTCATTTAGGGGCTCACTACGCGTACGAGGCACTTCGGCTTAATCCGAACAATGCCTTTGCCTATTCCGCGATTTCTTGTGCTGAATTGCGCCGTGGCGATCTTGATGCGGCTCTAGAAGCAGCCCGCCACGGAACTCGGCTCGCAGCGTCAACCTCTTATGCGCCTTGGTGGCATCTGCTGGCGGGTCTAGCTGCAATGGCAATGGAAGCCTATGAAGATGCCATCTTTCATTACCTGAAAGCCGTGATGCACGCGCCCGGTTTCCGGGCCCCCCTCAGAAATCTTTATGTTCTCTACCACGCAACCCGTCAGGAAGATGAGGCCGAGCGCTATAGGGTCAGGCTGATGAAAGAGGAACCGGACTTTTCGCTTTACCGGCTGAAAACAGACCCGGAGTATCCGGCCAGCACAATTCGCGCATCCTCGCTGATGTCGATGATCTAGTCGCTCAATGACCACGAAGGAACGCAGCCGTTCACTGAGCAGGCGATCTTCAAAGTAGATTGCGTCGTCTTCGCTGGCATAGACGATGAAGTCTCCAGAGTAGAAATAGAAGGTGTCAGCTTAAACACTCCACAGATAGTGCTTAAATCAGTTACGGATTGAGACTCGAGACTCCGTCAAATTCATGGAAGCAGACATTCAAACACACAGATTGATTGGCAACTTTCTTCCGCTCTGCTGTCTTTTTTCGGCCGTCCTGTCAACGGCCGCTTAGCGCTGATAACGACGTGTTGCGCCTGCGAAGGGCAACCAATTTGCCGACGCAGCATTGGGCTCTTTCTGCCCCCACAGAGTTTTCCTCGCAGACATTGTGTGCGCCTAGTGTCTGCAGACAGTCAGATCAGGCTCCCCACGGTTGAAAATAGACCGTATGTTTGTTTCGAAGATTGACCAAACAAAAGCCAGGCGAGAGTTGATGCGCGGGCTTATCGAAATGTCAGTGAGCGCCGGTGCCGAAGTTGTAGTTGAAGGGGTTGAGACAATGGCCGAAGCCGCAGTCGTATCCGAGCTCGGTGCAAACACGTTGCAGGGGTACGCTTTTGGATACCCCATGCCACTGGAGAACTTTGCAGTTTGGGCTCTGGACTGGCAGGAACGGGATTGGCAACTGAAAACCGCCTAACATGTACTGACAGTGAACACCCAGACACCAGCGAAGCAACTAGGAAGGAAATGCTAGTCGCAAGCGGCGGTAACGATCATTTCAACCTTGAGAACGTCCCTAGCGAGCTTGGATTCACCGCAGGCTCGAGCCGGCGCTTGACCGTCGGGGACCCAGGCATCCCAAACTTCGTTCATCTTGGCAAAGTCGGCTATGTCGGCCAGCCAGATCTCGCATTTCAGGATACGGGTCTTGCAGCTGCCTGCCTTTGCCAACAGATCTTCGACCTTGGCAAGAATTTCACGGGTTTGCCCGGCAACTGAGGGAGCGTCGGAAGTCTGGCCGCACAGATAGGCAACGCCGTTGTGTTTAACGATCCGGCTCATGCGCTGGCCGATTTCGATCCGAGTGATGGTCATGTTGTATTTATCTCCTGTCAAAGGACCTTGCGGTCATACCGGTTGATGCGGAAGGAACTTAGATCGAAGCGGCTCTGCCCGGTAAGCACCAAATCGGCCATCACCTGACCGACGATAGGCCCCATCTGAAAACCATGGGCCGAAAAGCCAAAGGCGTGGAATGCTCCGCCTGCGTTTTCTGCCGGGCCGATCACCGGAAGATTGTCAGGCATGTAAGCCTCCAATCCTGCCCACATGCGGTTGATGGCGGCGAAGCGCATGATCGGGAAGAATTCCGCCGTGGTGCGGGCTGCGGCGGCGAGTTTCGCGTAGTCCAGCCGGGTTCGGTTGTTGTCGCGGTCGGCAAAGCCCTTGGCGCCGCCGCCAACGAGAACCGTGCCGTTTTCAAACTGCTTGAAGCTGAGCTGACGGCTTACGGCGCCGACCACAGGAGATGCAAAATGCGGCATCCGGGCGGTGATCATCAGCATGGGGGCCGCGTGGCTGAGCGGTACGTTGTCGCCAATCATCAGCGCAATGCGGTCGGCCCAGGCACCAGCGCAGTTGACCACGGTCTCAGCCTCGTATCGGTCCTTGCGCCCCTGAGCGAGCCAAGCGGGGCCGATGCGGCGCAGGCTCATGACTTCCTCGCCTGCGATGATCCGTGCTTCGTGGTATTCGGCGGCTAGGCGGAAGGCGCTGGTTGCCTTGTAAGGAATGGCATAGCCGTCAATCTCTGAGATGGTGCCGCCCACGCAGTCAGGGTTCACATGAGGCAGGCGGTCGAGCAACTCGGCGCGGCTGAGGATGCGTTCATGGTTGTAACCTGCAGCATGCATCTTCTCTTCGCGGCTGCACAGGGTGGCCATGTCGGCCTGATCGGCAGCGATGTTGATGACGCTCTGGCGGCGGAAGCCGGTGTCTTGGCCCAGCTCCTCGTTCAGGGTCTGCCACATCTCCATCGAGGCCTTGGACAGCGGTACCTCGGCCATGTCGCGACCCAAGAGGCGTACACCGCCGGCGTTGACGCCGGAGGCGTGGCGGCCGGCGTAGTCTTTCTCCAGCAGGATCACCGAGGCGCCCTGGCGAGCAAGGTGATAGGCGGCGGCGCAGCCCTGGATGCCGCCGCCGATGATCAGAACATCCGCTTTCATTCCGCTGCCTCCGCTTGCGCGGGGGCAGGAACGGCCTGGAAACGGCTCAGCTCATATAGGGTCAGTAGCCGAAGCGGGCTGCGCAGGCGATAATAGCCGACAGCCTCGGGCGGTTCGCCGCGCCATTCTGAAAGGAGGCCCGCTACCACATGGCCGCATTGACGGCCCTGGCAGGGGCCCATGCCGCAGCGGGTCAGAGATTTCAGCGCGTTAGGATCGCGGGCACCTTGATCGAAGCCAGCGCGCAGGTCCGCCAGGGTCTGTTCTTCGCAGCGGCAAACTATGGTGTCCGGGTTCTGCGGCAGGCGCAGCGCGTCTGCGGGGCGGTAGAGCCGGTCGATGAAGGCGCGAAAGGGTGCCATGGCGGCAAGTTTCGCAAGGCCTGGCGCTGCCTGGCGGTTGCGTTCCGCCTCGCTCAGTTTGCCAAGGCGGGGCAGGATGTTGAGCGCGGCCAGATCGCCTACAATACGGGCACCCTCTGCACCAATGATCCCGGCGCCGTCGCCTGCAGCTGACACATGCGGGACGGAAGTTTGGCCGAATGCATCGGTTCCCACCTGCCAGCACAGCTGTTGCGGGTCCCAGCGGTGGGCCAGGTCCATGGCGCGGGTCATGTTTAGGTTAGGCTGAACGCCATGGTGCAGGAAGACGGTTTCTGATGCGATTTCATGGATTTGGTTGCTTGCAGTGAAGCGCAGGCCGGCGGCCTTGTTGGCGCCAAGCACCTCCAACCCTTCGGCAAAACGGTATTGGGGAATGCCTGCAGCACGGATCTCGCGCATTAGAGCAAGGCCCTTTCTCAGCTGCCCTGCCTGGCAGAGGGCGCGGGGCAGCAGGGGTGCGGTGTTAAGGTAGTTCTGCCTGGGCGTGGTGTCGACCAGGGCAGCGACGGGCACGCCGAGGCGCAGATATTGTGCGACGATGAGATAAAGCAGTGGGCCGCAGCCGGCAAAAACCGCACCCTCGGCCACGGTGGCGTCGGATTTGAGCATCACCTGGGCGGCGCCTGCGGTCATTACGCCGGGCAGGGTCCAGCCGGGGATCGGCATCGGGCGCTCCATCGCGCCGGGGCAGAGCAGCATCTCGCGGCAATGCAGCTCGTGGGTGTCGCCGAGATGTGAGAACAGGATGTGGCCATCGTCGCCCAGATGCCAGGCGTCGGCGCCGGTGAAATGGGTAACGTCCGCACGTTCAAAGGCTGCGATCACGTCTCCGCCCGCAAGGTAGTCCGATCCCAGCACGCTTGCATCGGGCAGTGGGCTGGCAGCAGCGGCGCGGTAGATCTGGCCGCCGGCCTGATTGCCGCGGTCCAGCACGGCAACAGTGGCGCCGCCTTTGGAGAGCGCACCGGCGGCGGCCATGCCGGCAGGTCCAGCGCCGATGATGGCGCAGTCAAAGGCTTGCATGATCAGCCTCGGTGTCTTCGGTAATGTTCTGGGTGGTGACCGTCATGCCCTCGGCCACCCGGCGCAGGCAGGCCTGCTGGTTGGGGAGGCCGTCGATGTCCACCATGCATTCGAAACATGCACCCATGGCGCAATAGGCGCTGCGGTCTTTGCCGGACAGGGCGGCGCGCCGGGTCACTACCTGGCCACAAAGGGCCATAGCGGTCCAGACCGACTGCCCGGCGGCTGCAGTGACCTCCCGGCCGTTGATTTTCAGCGTGACCTTGGACGCGTTGTCTGAACGCAGGGATCGGAACATCTGCAGGTCTCCGTCTGGGTTGGATAAAAGGGGAAAGGCGGCGGGGAGAGCGCGCCTTTCCCAAGGTGCGGGACCGGTTTACTCGGCGATCTTGTCGAGGATGGCCTGGCCCCAATCGGCGCCCACGTCCTCCAGCACCTGCGGCCAGACCTGGGCGCGCACGTGTTCGGCGGTGGAAGAGAGTTCGGCGTCACTCAGCGAGACGATCTTGGCACCGTTGTCCGCCAGCTTCTGCTCGAACGCGCCCTGGTCGGCTTCAGCGGTTTCCCAGCGTTTGGCCTCAAACGCGACGGCGGCCTGTTCGAGCGCGGCGCGGTCTTCCTCGCTCAGCTCGGCGAGAGTGCCGGAGTTTATGATCATGTACCAGACTTCGAAGTGGGTGTTCACCGGCACATAGGTGGTGGTCACGTCGCGGAAGGAGGCGTAGTAGCCCTCGGCTCCCGAACCGACGACGCCGTCAACCACGCCGGTCTGCACGGCGGTGAAGGCCTCGGAGAAGGGAATCGGCGAGGAGATGTAGCCCAGCGCGTCGGCGGTCAGCTGGAAGCTCTTGATGCCGGGGACGCGGACCTTGATGCCCTTGGCGGCAGAGGGGTTGCCAGGGTCAACCGCATCTGTGTTCAGCGCCACGCCGCCGAAATAGACCGGGTAGGCGGCCAGCATGGTAATGTCCTGCTTGGCATAAAGCTCCTTCATCGCGTCATAGATGGCGCCGCCTGGGCCGTAGATTTTCTTGGCTTCGCCCCAGTTGGAGGCGACGTAAGGAAAGGCCGAGATCTGCATCCGGCGATCCACGGCGGTGGCTGCGGGCTGCACGGCCATGTCGATGGCGCCGACGGAAATGCGCTCCTGCACCGAGGTGTAGTCACCCAGCGCCGAAGCCGGGAACAGGTTCAGCTCAAGCGAGCCGCTGGTGGCTCCGGACAGATCCTCTGCAAAGGCGCGCAGCTCATTGTCGATGGTGGCGCCTTGCGGGCGGATGTGGCTGAGCTTCAGCGTATCTGCCATGGCCATGCCGGCAGTGGCGGCCAGGGCAGCGGCCATGCAAGTGGATTTCAGGAACGTCATCATGGGTCTTCTCCTCCGTGAGTGATTATAAAAGCGGGGGCGGCTTAGTAGCCGAAGATGCGGGGCAGCCAGAGCGACAGGTTCGGCCAGAAGCTGGTCAGGAACACCACCGGCAGGTAGCCGAGTAAGAGCAGGGTCATGGCCGGGCGGATCACCTTGGTGACAGGCACTTGGCCGACGCGGGCGCCGAGATAGAGGATCGAGGCATAGGGCGGGGTGACGCCGCCCATCGCGGTGTTGACACCCATGATCGCAGCGAACTGGATCGGGCTGACGCCAATGGCCTGCATCAGCGGTAGAAGCAGCGGTGCAATCAGAATGATCGCAGTCACGTCGTTCACCACCATGCCGACCAGGAACAGCAGGATGTTGATCAGGACCAGCAGCAGAGCCTTGTTCTCTGTGATCGAAAAGATGCCTTCGACAATTGCTTGCGGCACGCT
>JBFOLS010000675.1:0-11353 GCA_040830225.1 Leisingera sp. | reverse complement strand
GGGTGGATGGTACCGCCCTCGGTGCGCAGCTGGCCCGCCTGAAAGGTCAGCGAGTTTGACTGGATCGCCGCAGCCACATCGCTGACGGTCAGCCCGTACTGGCGCAGCTGTTCTGGATCGGCCTCAATCCGCAATTCGCGCGGGATCAGACCCCAGATTTTCAGCCGCGACAGCTCCGGCTGGGCCAGAAACTCCTCCTTCAGCCGCTGCGCGAGGGTCTGCAGGGTGGCCGGGTCGGCTGCCCCATGCAGGTTCACGTAGAGCGCCGGGAAATCAAAACCCGAGGCCTCAATCACCGGGCGGCGGGCCTTTCCTGGCAGCTCGGTCAGCCCGTCGGTACGGATACGCACCCGGTCCAGTACCGCTTGCAGCTTTTCGCCGCCTGCACGGCGGATCGAAATGGTGCTGAGGCCGTTGGCCGACAGCGAGGTAATGCTGCGCACGCCCTCCAGGCCCTCCAGTGCCTGCTCGACCTTCTGCGTGATCAGCTCATCCACCTGGTTTGCCGTGGCGCCGGGGTATTCGATTGAGACCTCGACGCTTTCCGGCGGGATGCGCGGGAAGCCCTCGATGCGGATCGACATCAAGGTCTGCACCCCAAGGAACAGGATCAGCGCCATCATCAGGTTGGCAGCTACAGGATTTCGGATGAACCAGGCAGTCAGGGCACGCATGGATCAGCCCTCCGCCGGTTTTGGGCTGACGCGCTGGCCCGGCAGGAAGGACGCCAGCGGGGTTTTCGCCACCTGCCAGGGACCAGTGCCTTCAGGCGCTGAAATGGTGAAGCTGCCCTCGCTGCGAAACAGCACCTTGGGTGTGATCCTTTGCAGCAGGCTGTCCCCGTCGACCAGCCAGACATGCCCGGCCCGGGTCAGGGTGCTTTCCGGCAGCGTCAGGGTGCCGGAAAGCACCCGCCCGCGGAAGGTGACACGCAGGAAATCGCCCGCCAGAACCCTGTCCTGCGGGTCCGTCACATCCAGGAAGATCCGCACCTGACGCGTTTTCGGATCCAGGAAACCGCCGCCCTGGCGGATCCGGGCCTGCCCCAGCAGGCGGCCATCCCGGTGATATAGATCCGCCTTCTGCCCGCTGAGAGGCTGTTTCAGAAGTTTCCAGTTCTGCTGGCTCAGCTCGGCAGCAATTTCGAACTGATGGTCGTCAGACAGCTGCAACAGCGGATCGCCGGCACTGACGGTTTGGCCCAGGCTGGCCAGCCGCCGGGTGACAAACCCGGAAAACGGCGCCGTCACCTCACTCTCCTCCAGCTCGCGCAGCGCCGCCCGCAGCTGGGCCCGGGCCGAGGCGACATTGCGTTCGGCAATCCGCAGCTGCGGCAGGTGCAGCGCCAGGTCGTTGGGCGGGCTGACCCCGTCGCGGGCAAATTGCCGCTCGGCGACGGTTACCTTGTTGCGGGCTTGCAGCAGGGTGAGCTTGGACTGTTCAAGCGTGAGTTCCGCAGCAGCCACGGCAGTTTCATAGCGGGTCTTTTCGATGGAAAACAACGGTGTACCCTTGGCAACCCGTGCCCCGGCCAGCGCGCCCTCATGCACCGCCAGGATCCGCCCTGACACGGCTGACCGCAGCTCTGCGTCCCAGCGCGGCCGCAATTCGGCGAAGACAGAAACAGCCGCCCGCGCCGGGCCAGGTGCCACTGTAAGGACAGAGACCGCGGCGGCGGGCGGCGGTGCTGCCGTGCGCTCTACATCTGCGGTGTCCTCGGTTCCAAACAACAGCAGGACCACCGCAGCCAACACCGCCACCGTCAGGATCAGCCAAAGCCACTGGCGTCTTCGGTGAGCTGATACCTCTGTCGCAGCATCCGTCATAAGGCAGCCCTTTCCACCGTTGTCAGAATCACGGACCGCCTTGCGGGTCGCGGTTATCTGGCATATACTATGAACGATCGTTCGTTCAAGGAGTGCTGCAAAAAATGCCCATCGTAGAAGACAAGGCAGCATCAAAGCGGGATAAGGCCATTGCGCAGCGAAGGGCGCAGATCCTGGAAGCCGCGCTCGCGTGCTTTCTGGAGAATGGCTACCACCAGACCGGTGTGCGCGACATTGCTAGAAAAGCCGGAGTAAGCCTTGGCAATCTCTATAATCACTTCCCAGGCAAGCATGATGTGCTGGCGGAGATTGCGGCGCTGGAACGATTGGAACTAGCGCCATACCTGAAGATTTTGACCCGCCCGGCCCCCGCACCAAAGGTTCTGGAAAAGTTTCTGACAGCCTATGCCAAATACCTGGCCGACCCGGATACCGTGATCCTGACGCTGGAGATATCCAGCGAGGCCATTCGCAAACCCGATATTGCCAGAATGTTTACACAAAACCGGGAGCAGCTGGCAGCGGCTCTCACTACGGTTCTGGAGCGGGGCGTCGCTGAGGGCAGCCTGCGCAGCCTGCCCGACCCGCATGAGACAGCGCAACTGATCATAGAAGTGACCGAGGGCAGCGCCTACCGTTGCGTGCTGAGCGATGTTTCCATGCGCAAGGTCGCAAAGGGACTGTGGGATTTTGTTTCGGCGGCAGTACTAGCTCCCTGAGTGCCAACATGTCCGTGAGCATTTTCCGCATTTTCAAAGGGCGGCCTTGATCGCAGGAAAGCAGGAGACTGCTTCTCTTCAGTCTCCGAAATGCTGCGCGGTGGAGCAAGGTCCGGTTTGACGGGCCGCACTGCAGCAAGAGCCGGACCCGCTCGAGGTCGGGATTGGGCCGGTTGTTAAATGTACAGTTCTTTTAGGAGGCTCTTGTGTTCAGACGGGCAGCCAATCTGACTTTCGAAACTTGACCGACCCCGATAGGCTTGCTGCTGACGGTCACGGAACTAATTGTGCAGCCGGGTATGATCCAAGTTTCTAAATGGACCGTATCCGGTTTATGGTGACAGTAATTTTGGACAGACTTCCCGGCAGAAAAACTCTGAAGGGGGTATCCCCAAGGGGCACAGCAGTATTGTCGAACGGCAAAGCCTTTTCTCAGCTGACCATCTGGCTGCTTGCGGTCCGCGACCAGCGGGACCGGGCGGCCTTCGGCGAGATGTTCGACCATCTGGCTCCGAGGCTGAAGGGGTTTGTCATGCGCTCCGGGGCGAGCTCTGCGCTGGCCGAGGAGATTGTGCAGGACGTCATGCTCACCATCTGGCGCAAAGCAGCGCAGTTTGATCCGTACAGGGCACAAGCCTCGGCTTGGATCTATCAGATTGCCCGTAACCGCCATATCGATATCGTCCGGAAGGAAAACCGCCCGCTCCCTGATGAACTGGGCGAAGACCCTGGATTGGAACCGGATGCCAGCCAGATCCTGGGGCTGGAGCAGGAAGCCGAACAGCTTAAGCGGGCAATCCAACAGCTGCAGCCGGACCAGAAAGAGATGATCGAAAAGGCCTATATCGGCGAGCTGACCCATCAGGAGATCAGCAGACAGACAGGTTTGCCGCTGGGCACCGTAAAATCGCGCATCCGTCTCGGCCTGGGAAGGCTGCGCAAAGAGCTAAAAGGATTGCGCTGAAATGCCTGCAATCACTCATCATATCCCCGACGCAATGATCGCCGCCTATGCTGCGGGCAGTCTGCCGCATGCCTTTGCCATGGTTGTGGCCAGCCACCTGTCCTATTGCCGCGACTGCCAAGCCGTGCTTGGCGCGCATCAAACCGCAGGCGGGGCCTTGCTGGAAGTCACGGCGAGCGAAGAGCTTTCACCTGGAATGAAGGCCAGTGTCATGGCTTTGCTGGATGACCCCGCCATGCCGGAGCCGTTCTATGACGCCAAAGGGATTTACCCTGGCCCCGTGATGCAGGCCCTTAAGGGCGGTGCCCCGCGCTGGCGGACTCTGGGCATGGGCGTCAAGCAGAACATCCTGTTCGAAGGAGATAGCGGTTCGGCCCGGCTGCTCTATATTCCTGCAGGCCAGGCGGTGCCGGATCACAGCCACAATGGCTTGGAGCTGACCCTGGTGCTGCAAGGCAGTTTCAGCGACGAAACCGGGCGGTTTGGCGTCGGTGATGTCGAGATCGGCGATGAGAATCTGGAGCATACGCCGGTGGCAGATGCGGGCGACCCCTGCATTTGCCTGGCGGCAACAGATGCCCCCTTGCGGTTCAACGCGTTCATGCCACGCCTGCTGCAGCCTCTGTTCAGAATCTGAAGCAAAGGTTACCTGCCGCGGTAAACCAGCCAGTCGGGCAGCAGGTGCAGCAGCTTGATCACCCAGGAAAACGGGCGCGGAAAGTCAGTCCGGAAGCGGCGCGACTTCAGTGCTGCCAAAACATGCGCGGCAGCCTGCTCCGGCGTCATCCTCTGCGGCATGGTGAAGCTGTTTTTGTCCGTCAGCCGGGTCTTGATGAATCCGGGGTTGATGATGCGGACAGTCACACCGGTCCCCTTCAGGTCATGCCGCATGGTTTCCGCCAGGCTGATCAGCGCGGCTTTGCTGGCGCCATAACCGACGGCGGCGGGCAAGCCCCGGTATCCGGCCAGCGATCCGATCAGTGTGATTTCGCCACGGCCAGCAGTGACGAAGCCCGGCAGCACCTGCCCCAAAACTCTAAGGGCGCCGTTGTAGTTCACGTCGCTCATCTTCAGGGCGGCTTCGGTGTCCCAGTGCTGAGTGCGCATCGGCTCATAGGCACCGGCGTTATAGATGACAGCATCCACGGTGCCTGTCAGTTGCGCCGCTTGTGCCACTGAGGCCATGTCCGTCACATCCACTGGCAGCGGCTGTGCCTGGGTCAGCCCGTCCGCCAGCTCTTGCAGCATTTCGCCCGAGCGTGCCGACAGGATCAGACGGGCTCCCTCCCAGTCCAGCTGCCGTGCGATATCGCGGCCCAGCCCGTGGCTTGCGCCCACCAGCCAGATGGTCTTGCCGTGAAAGCTGTTCATGCCTTGCGGCCCGAGTAGGTGGAACTGTCGGATACGAGAGGCTCCGGCGGCGCCGGCTTTCTGCGGAAAGGTGCCCGTTTGGCCCAGAGTTTCAGCGCCTGCCAGTAAATCAGCGCCACCACCCGGACCGCACCCAGGGGCCTGCGCACCGCCGCGGCGGTCAGCGAGGCTGTGGTGGCCGGGCGGCGCAGCCCGTTCAGCGTCGCCAGTACTCCCTGATCCCCGTGCTTGTAGGAAATCCGGATGTTAAAGGCGCGGTCTGTCATTTCGAAGTGGAACTGATAATGGCCGGCGACCTGCTGAAACGGAGACACATGCATCAGCTTTTCGGCGCCAATCATCTCGTCCCGGCGGATCGGCCGGTAGTCCGGGTGTGCCGCAAAGTAGCAATGGCGATGGCCGAAGGTGTTGTTGACCTCCGCGATGAAGGCTCTTGGTGTGCCGTCTTTGACAGCGATCCAGAAGCTCACCGGGTTGAAGTGAAACCACAGAAAGCTTGGCTGCGTCAGCAACAGCAGTTGGGCGCCTTCAAGCGGGAAGGCACGCTGCTGCAGCTGTTCACGGAACCAGGCAAGGCCGCTCCCCGCCCCGCGCGGTCCGCCGTGATGGCGGTCATGAACAGAAAACAGGTTGAACCGGTTGCGCGACAGCAAAGGCGGCGCGCCTTCGGTCAGATCGGTAAGCACGTAATCCACGCCATAACGGAAGGCATTCTTCAAGCGGCCCTGTCGGGCGTGGTAAGTCTGGGCTGCAACATGCTCAATCATGCTCCTTCTACGCGCGCGGACGCGGATCGGATCACCCGCGGGCGTATCTTTTTATTCAAAATGAGTGATCCGTCCACGGGTTCCGGCCGTAGTACCTTCAAACAACAGGAAGGAAAGCCGCCAATGCTGGACCAGACGCAGGGATTGCGCCGCAAGATTGCGATCATCGGAGGCGGCATTTCCGGGCTGTCGGCAGCTTACTACCTGTCGGTCAAACATGACGTCACCCTGTTTGAGGCCGCCCCCCGCCTCGGTGGACATGCCCGGACGGTTCTGGCTGGCAAGAACGGGGATCAGCCCGTTGATACGGGGTTCATCGTCTTCAACTACGCGACCTACCCTTACCTGACCCGGCTGTTCCGCGAACTGGACGTGCCGGTGATGAAAAGCGACATGAGTTTTTGCGCCAGCATCGACGATGGCCGGCTGGAGTATGGCCTGAACAATCTGCGCATGCTGACCGCACAGAAAGGCAACCTGCTCAGGCCGCAGTTCCACAAGATGATTGCCGACATCATCCGGTTCGGGAAACAAGCCGAAGCGGCGGCAAGTGACGACGATAAAACCATTGGCGAACTGGTGGATGAACTGCGCCTGGGCAATTGGTTCCGCAACAACTACCTGATGCCGATGTGCGGGGCGATCTGGTCCACGCCGGTCAACGACGTGGATGCATTTCCGGCGAAATCGCTGGTGCAGTTCTTCCGCAACCACGCGCTGCTGGCAGGTGCCGGCAAGCACCAGTGGTGGACGGTCAAGGGCGGCAGCATTGAATATGTTCGCCGCCTTGAAACTGCACTGATTGCCCGCGGCTGCAGGATCCAAACCGGGATGCCCGTCCAAAAAGCCACCCGCCATGACGCTGGCGTGACACTGCACACCAACTGTCAGGAACCACACTGTTTTGACGAGGTGATCTTTGCCTGCCACTCGGATCAGGCGCTGGCCATTCTAGGCAATGGCGCAACCCCTTCCGAGGCCGCAGCCCTTGGCGCCATCCGCTACCAGCCGAACACCGCAGTGCTGCATTGCGATGATGGGCAGATGCCCCGGCGGCGGAGCTGCTGGTCCAGCTGGGCCTATCGCAGCCAGGACGGCAGCGTCGGGGTGACCTACTGGATGAACCGGCTGCAGAACATCCCCGAGAGCGATCCGCTTTTCGTAACGCTGAATCCGACCCGCCCCATTCCGGCATGCAAGATCTATGACCAAGTGGAATTTGCTCACCCGGTCTTTGACCGGGCCGCGCTGAAAGCGCAGCAGCAGATCCGGGCAATGCAGGGTCAGAACCGCACCTGGTTTGCCGGCGCCTACAACCGGCACGGCTTTCACGAAGATGGCATCGCCAGCGCCATGCGGATTGTCCGCATGATGAATTCACTCACCGCATACCCGGCCAAAGGAACAGAACATGGCATTCACGGACAAAGCCCTGCAGTCGGAATTCCTCTCAGCTTGCGCGCGTCTGCGTGAAGGCCGGCTGACTCTGCGCACGCCGGACGGCGCTAGGTATGAATTCGGTGACCACGGCGCCGAGGCCGAAATGCAGATCAATGACTGGGCTGCGGTTTCTGCCATGGCGGCGCACGGCCAGGTCGGCCTGGGCGAGGCTTATGTGCAGGGCCTGTGGGATACCCCGTCTGTCGAAGGGCTGATGCGGCTTGCCATGCAGAACCGTAAGCATCTCGGCAGCTATGACCAGGCCAGCGCGCTGAACCGGGCGAAGTTCCGCATCGTCGACACCCTGCTGCGCGCCAATTCCAAACGCGGTGCACGCAAGAACATCCGCGCGCATTATGACGTCGGCAATGAATTCTATCAGCTCTGGCTGGACGACGGCATGACCTATTCCTCTGGCCTGTTCAGCCCGGACTGCGAAGACCTGGCCAAGGCGCAGGTCCGCAAGAACGACCGCATCCTGTCCCGCCTCAGCGGTGGGGAGCGGGTACTGGAAATCGGCTGCGGCTGGGGCGGTTTTGCCGAACAGGCCAGTGCCGAGGGCCACGAGGTGACGGGCGTCACCATCTCGCGCAACCAGCACAGCTATGCGGAAAGCCGCCTGGACGGGCGCGCCGACATTCAGCTGTGCGATTACCGCGACATTGAGGGCAAGTTCGAAAACATCGTCTCGGTCGAGATGATCGAAGCGGTGGGTGAGCGTTATTGGCCCAACTATTTTGCCAAACTCAAAGGCAATCTGGCCGAGGGCGGGCGGGTTCTTCTGCAGGCTATCACTGTGCGCGATGATTTCTTCCAGACCTACCGCAGGTCCTCGGACTACATCCGCCAGTATGTCTTCCCGGGCGGCATGCTGCTGTCCGACCAAGTGATCGCGCAACAGGCCGGCGCCGCCGGGCTGCAGGTCCGGGACAGCTTTGCCTTTGGTCAGGACTATGGCAAGACCTGCCGCATCTGGGCGCAGCGCCTTGCGGATCAGAAACGCCGGATCATGGATCTGGGCTATGGCGAAGCCTTCTTCCGTAACTGGCAATACTACCTTGAGATTTGCGCCGCCTCCTTTGCAGTCGGTCACACCAACGTAGTGCAGGTAGAGCTCGCACATGCTTAGGCTGATCGCACTCCTTTGCCTTATCGCACCGCCCGCGGCCGCCAATCAGCTGCAATCGCTGCTGCCCGGGGCTGAGCAGCGCGGCGCCGCGACCTTCCGCCTGCTGGGCATGCCGGTCTATCAGGCCAGGCTGTTCACCAAGAATGCGGCGGCACTGGACTGGTCGCAGGATTTCGCGATTGAACTGACCTATCAGCGCCGGATCAGCCACGTTGATCTAACCAGCGCAACGCTGCGCGAGATGCGGCGCATGGGCAATCCGGCACCGCCGGAAACCAAGCTTGCAGCCTGCTTTCAAAGCGTTTCACCCGGCGACCGCTACCTTGCTGTCAGCCGGGGGCCGGACCGGGTCGACTTCTTGCACAACGGCCGCAAGACCTGCAGTCTGCAGCACTCGGAAATCAAAAGCCATTTCATGTCGATCTTTCTGGGCGAAAACTCCCGCTCGGCCAGCTTCACGCGCGGCCTGCTGGGGTGAAAATGCTTTACTCCAGGGTCAGCCTTTATGCGATGATGCTCGCCTCGGCAGGTATTCCGCTCTATATCCACCTGCCGCAGTTCGCTTCTGTGGAACTGGGCATCGGATTGGGCACGCTCGGTGCCATCCTGCTGGCCATCCGACTTATCGATCTGATCCAGGACCCGCTGATCGGCTGGATAACCGACCGCTGGCCCCGCGCCCAGCTCAGCCTTGCCATGCTGGCGGCCGGCGGCCTGGCACTAGGCTTTCCCCTGCTGTTCTCACTGGCCCCGGGGCCGCAGGCCGCAGTCCGGCTGGTTCTGGTTCTGATCCTCCTCTTTACTGCCTACAGCCTTGGCATGATCCTGATTTACGGCCGCAGCGCCACGCTGGCCAAACACCCCGATCCCCGCGAACTGCTGACCCTGGCCGCCTTCCGTGAGTCCGGATTACTGGCAGGCGTCATTTTCGCAGCAATTACCCCCGCGGTTCTGAAGTCCCTCGGGGCAGCAGGCCAGGGCTACGGCGCCTTTGGCATGGTCCTTGGCCTGTTTGCGCTGCTCACCGCCTTGCTGACCCGCCCTATCTGGACCCGCCCGGCAGTCACTGGACAACGTTTGTCAGTACGGTCGCTGGCCGGCGCCGGAGCCTTCAGGCTGCTGACCCTGGCGGTACTCAACAGCCTGCCCGTTGCACTGACGTCCACCCTGTTCCTGTTCTTTGCCGGGGACCGGCTGGAGCTTGCAGAATATGCAGGCGCGCTGCTGGTGCTGTTTTTTCTCTGCGCGGGTCTCAGCGTGCCGTTGTGGGCGCGCCTCAGTCAGCGAACCAGCCCCAAGCAAACATTGCTGATTGCCATGCCGCTGGCGATCGCCAGCTTTGCTGGTGCGGCCTTTCTCAGCTCCGGCAGCCTTGCAGGTTTTGCTCTGATCTGCGCAGCCTCCGGAGCTGCGCTGGGGGCCGACATGGTTCTGCTTCCCGCGATGTTCAGCATTGCCCTCACCAAGGCGGGCCTGAATGCTGCAGCGGCCTTCGGCATCTGGTCCTTTGCCGGCAAGCTGGCTCTGGCGCTGGCCGCCGCCCTGGCCTTGCCGTTGCTGGAACAGCAGGGCTTCCGCCCCGGCGAGCCGAATAGCCCGCAGGCTCTGAGCGCTCTCACGCTGGCTTACGCGGTGCTCCCCTGCGTCCTGAAAACCGCTGCCTTCGCCTTTGTCTTCACACTGCAATCGGAGAAACCTGCGCCATGAAACTGCTCACCGCTCTGCTGCTGATCGCTCTTGTCGCGATGATTGCAAAAACCTACTGGCTGAGCTTCAGGTTCCAGTCACCGGAAGACTATGCCGGGACCGGCCCGGAGTTCGTCCTGAACAAGCATCTGTCCGGCGAAATCCTCTCCGAAGGTCTGATCTTTGGTCCCGATGGCAAGATGGCCAACAGCTTTGTTGCCAAAATGGTAGGAGAGTGGGAGGGAAATACCGGAACATTGTCCGAGGACTTCACCTACTCCAATGGCGTTACCCAAAGCCGGAAATGGCACCTGAAGCTTGGTCCGGACAACACGTTTACTGCCACTGCCGATGATCTTGTTGGCGAAGCAAGGGGTACCGTTTCGGGCTCCACGGTACAGCTTGAATATGAAATCATCTTGCCGGAAAGCGCTGGCGGCCATGTGCTCAGAGCGACCGATTGGATGTATCTCACTTCCAGCGGTGTGATCATGAACAAATCCGAGATGCGCAAGTTCGGCCTGAAAGCAGCTGAGCTTGTCGCGACCATGCGGCCTGCGAAATGAGATGTACTTTTCGGTAAGGCTCTTAAGCCACTTGGCAGCTGACCTGTCTCAGCCCAATTGCTGTGGCCATATTGGCCAGCAGGGTAACACATTGCCGTCCAATCCCCGAGTTGCTCCTTTCGCCTGTTTAGAGTTTACTGGCCGCTCCACACCGATTGCCGGTACAAAATTCTCTGCGCGATAATAGAACTCAAGGGTCGAAGGGGATCATTCTACAGCCAGTTGGCTGAACACAATAACTCTTTCGGTAAACTCAGTCATAAGGGAAGCACTGCTGCCGCAAGTGCAAGCTTGATGGGTGTGTTCCGCATAACGGCCCACCGTGATCCGGAGATGCTGCGTCGTGTATCAAGGTCAGGTTAGACGTGCTGCATTGCAACAGCATCAGGCATCAGCAATAGGCAGGAGTGGGCCGTTCACGTTATCCATTAAAAAGGGCGGAAGGCGGAACTACGCTTCAGGCACGAGCCGAACAAGGTGAAACGTTGGAAGCCGGCCTTCAGGAAACGCCGCATGAGATTTCTGTTCAGCATCGTCGAAGGTCAGCTGAGAGCCCATAGCAGTCTTTGCTCGCCTGCCAGGTTTTCGCGCGTGGAGCACGTCGCGAACGGCGCTAAGCGGCCGTTGACAGGACGACTAACGCAGGACAATAGAGCGGTCGTTGACCCGACTTGTCAGCTCGACACACTTCTCTTTCCAGTCATCGTACAATTTCCAGGTGGAACGTAAATTGAGAGATCCAGGAGTCGCTCAACCTAGGGTCAGGATGCATTGGTTTCCGCTGCAACGCGTGTTTCACGGTTCCGAAAACGGAGTGGAGATATGTCTGATCTTTTCTGGCTGACCGATGCGCAGATGGCGCGTCTTAAACCCTTCTTTCCGAAG
>JBFOLS010000674.1:0-2706 GCA_040830225.1 Leisingera sp. | reverse complement strand
CGCCATGGCAGTGGCCGCAGCGGCGGCAGCGGCGGTAATTTGGCTATTGCAGGCAGCCAGGGCGGGCGAGATGGCCGGGCGGCTGGAGATGCTGGCGGTTGCCGCCGTGTCGGCACTGGGCGGCGCCTTGGCCTTTGCGGCGGTGGCTGCCTTGCTGAAAGTGCCTGAAATGGAGCGTATCCGCAGCGCCCTGCGCAAGGCGGC
Source organism: Leisingera sp. (assembly GCA_040830225.1). Lineage (GTDB taxonomy): Bacteria > Pseudomonadota > Alphaproteobacteria > Rhodobacterales > Rhodobacteraceae > Leisingera. The sequence goes on along the minus strand of JBFOLS010000674.1, from coordinate 2,502 downwards.
CGGCCGGGGCACCGCATGAGCGCTGCAGTCCTGATCCGGAAATCGCCGCCGTTGCAACTGCGGATGCCTCAGGCCGCCCTGCCCTTTCCCTTCGGCAGCCCGAATACCCATCTGACCCGCAACGGCCGCTTTGCCATCCGCGAGGGGCTGCGGGCGCTGGGACTCGCCGAAGGTGCCAAGGTGCTGCTGCCGGCCTGGCATTGCGGCTCGGAAGCTGATGCGGTGCTGGCCGCCGGGCTGCAAGTGGCGCTCTACCGGCTGCGCCCGGATCTGAGCGCCGACCTGGAGGACGTGGAGCGGCAGCTGGCCAAGGGCGGCGCGGCGGCGCTTTATGCAATCCACTATTTCGGTTTTGGCCAGCCGGTTGCCGCGCTGCAGGACCTGGCCCGCATGCATGGTGCTGTGCTGGTTGAAGATGTAGCGCTGGGATTGTTTTCACGCGCAGAAGACGGCGTCCCCCTGGGCAGCCAGGGTGATATGTCTGTGTTCAGCCTGGTCAAGACGCTTCCGCTGCCAGATGGCGGCGCCCTGTGGTTGCGCGAGCCCCGGCCGCAGGCGCTGGCACGGCTGCGCCGTCCGCCGCTGCGCCCGGTGCTGGCCGGGTTAAAGGGAGTGCTTCGGCGCAGTTACGCGGCGCCTGTGCCGCCCGCCGCCGCACCGCCTCAGAAACCGCAGCAGCCCGGGCTCTGGCAGAGCCGGGCCGGGATTGCCCCTGCAGATATGGCGGGGCGGATGTCCGCTTTGACCCGGCTGCTGCTGCGTACAGCCGATGCCGGGGCTGTGATTGCAGCGCACCGGCGCAACTACCAGTTGCTGCAGGCCGGCGTGCCGCGGCGGGCAGGCATGCGCCCGCTGATGCCGGACCTGCCTGCAAGCGCATGCCCTGCCTATTTTCCGCTGTTCACGCCGGAGGCGGAGCTTGTGCACCACCGCCTGCAGGCCGCGGGCATCCAGTCGGTGCGGTTCTGGAGGCAATTCCACCCGGCGGTGGATCTGTCTGCCTTCCCCGATGCGCAAGAGCTCAAACATTGCGTTCTGCGCCTGCCCGTGCACACAGGGCTTCAGCCCGCGGACATGCAGCGGATCTGCGCCGTGCTCCATCAGGCTGCAGGCTGACCGCAGCGCAGTTCAGAGCAAGCAGAAGCGGACGTCATCCAGAAACAGACCGGCCGGGCGTTTGTTGGAATTGGCCGTGAGCCCGACCTGAAACCGGTCTACCTGCTCACGCACCGTGATATCGGCATGCTGAGACACAATCTCCTGGGATAAGATCGTGGTGCCGCGGGCATCGCTCACCACCTCGCCGTCCAGCATGACCAGCGAGCGGCCCTCCTCGCCTTTACCCAAGGTCACCTGCCAGGTGATTTGATGCCAGGTGCCGGGCTGCAGCAGCTTGGGCACAGTGGACAGAAACGGCTGCTTGATGCCGATCTTGGAGCGGTCCACCCGCAGGAGCCCCTTGCGCAGGTAGAGGCGGATTCCCGGATTGGTCTCCATACCGCAGGAGGCGCATTCCAGATCCATCAGGATGACGCTGTTGAGCGGGGTTTCCGGCGGGAAATACATCCGCGCCTGCATCGAAATCACCGTCCCTGCCGCCAGCGGCTCAAACCGGTGCACATAGTCGGCTTTGCCCACCTTGCGGCCTTTCTTGGGCCCTGCCACCAGATGCGCCACCCGGTTGCCGGGTTGCTGCGGGTCCGCTGCCTGGGCGGCCTCGCCGCGCTGAAGCTGCACGAAGGCAAAGCCGCCGTCCTTAGCTGCCTCTTCGAACGGCCAATGGCGGCTGCCAGGGCTGCAAGGGTCATCGCCGGCTGCGGCCGCCGGCGAAAACCCCAGAACAGACAGGGCGGCGAAGCAGATTATCCGCCGCGCCGGCGGGATGCACTTGAGCATGTTCATGGCAGGCCTACTCTCAACTCAACACTTTTGAATGATATAGCGCCCGATTGGCCGCTGGCCCGGAAATGACCGCTGGTGCGGCGCCCCGGGGAGATAATGAAGAGACAGGAGCAGCCATGCCAGACAGCCAGCCGCACCGGATCGCCTTTGCCCTGCCGCATCTGAAAGCGGGCGGGATTGAAATGGTGGTCCGCAGGCTACTGACCCGCCTGGACCGCAGCCGCTGGTCGCCTCTGCTGTTTCTGAACCGCTGCGAAGGGGAACTGCTGGAGGGGATGCCGCAGGACATCCCGGTGCTGAACTGCGGCGGCCGGGCTATGCTGCCGCGGGCCTGGAGGCTGGCGCGGCTGCTGCGGCGGCACCGGGTAGAGCTGTTATACAGCGGCACCAATGCCATGAACCTGTCGGCGGCGCTGGCGGCATCTCTGGTCCCGGGGCGGGCACGGCCCAAACTGGTAATCTCAGAGCACACCACCGCGGAGAACTACCTCGCCAAGTCCCGCCACCCGCATCTGCGCCGGATGCTGATCCGGGCGCTTTATCCGCGGGCGGACCTGCTGGCGGTGCCGCTGGAGGCCATCGGCAAAGGCTGGCAGCAGG
>JBFOLS010000673.1:0-12579 GCA_040830225.1 Leisingera sp. | reverse complement strand
TCGTCCTCTTTCGAGGTGATCCGGTCGATCCGCCCGCTGAGGTAGCGTGCGGCCCGCAGCTGACGGTCTTCTGACGGCCGTTTGTAGCAGGCGGCGCGCTGAATGGTGCGGCCGTTTTCCACCGGAAACTCGTGGTAGAAGATCACCGAGTCCGGGTAAATGCCGAACACCAGGTTGGGAAACAGCCCCAGATACAGCCAGGCCGCCTGATGCTCTTCGTCAAGGGCCGCGGCCCGGGGCAGCAGTTTCTTGTAATTGCGCACGCTCCACAGCCGCCCAGCACCGGCGCGGAAGCCGCCGAACGACCGCGCCGCGCCGTTGCTGAAGGGCTGATCCGCATAATTGCTGCCAAACAGGTCATGCAGGCCAGGGTGGGCCAGCGGCACATGGTAGCCCTCGTTGTCCACGTCGCGGACGCATTTCCAATTGGCAGCTATCTGCGTGGAGCTGATGCCGTTGCCGTCCGGCAGCAGCTCTTCCAGGCCATAGGGGGCAAGCTCTTCGTCAAACTGTGCCATCACTTCGGACACTGCGGGCTGAGGACCGGGCTTGAAACGGACAAAGACAAAGCCGCGCCAGATGTCCATCTCGATCGGTTTCAGCCCCCATTCCACCGGGTCCAGATCCGGCAGGGTGTCCGGCCGCGCGGCACCGCGCAACGTGCCGTCCAGATTGAAGGCCCAGCCATGGAAAGGGCAGATGATGGCGTGCTTGCAATGGCCCTTGTCCTCTGCCACCACGCGGCTGCCGCGATGGCGGCAGAGATTGTGAAAGGCACGCACTTCGCCGTCCGTGCCCCGGACCACCAAAGCGCGTTCACCAGTGAAATCCGCCGCCATGAAGTCGCCGGGTTCCGGCACGTCGTTCACATGGCAGACCAGCTGCCAGTGGCGGCGGAACAAAAGCTCCTTTTCCTCTTCCAGCATCTCCGGATTGGTATAGCTCCAGGCAGGCAGCCCGGTGCGGCCGGCCCTGGGGTCAGACTGAAACGCAACTTCGTCCTTCATAAGGCTCTCCTTCCCTCTGGCAGGAATCGCTAGCATTTTTTATTTGAGCGCTCAAATAAAATATTTTGCAGGACGGCACATTTAGGGCTGGACACGGACGCCGCTCGGCGTAAAGTTTGAGCGATCACTCAAAATATGAGGGTAATGCCGATGCGCCGCGCAAGAAGCCGCAGGAGAACCGCCTCACACGACGTCCCGGTCAGCAAGGGTCCGCACTCCCGGGCCACGCCGGCTTATGCGCCAATGACGCGGGCGCAGGTGGACAGGATTGTGGACACGGCGGTTGAACTGCTTGCAACCTCGGGCGTGGTGTTCGAGCCGGGCGGCGAAGCAGACGGCCTTTTGCGCAACGCTGGCTGCACATTGTCGGATGGCGGGGTCGTAACGATCCCCGGGGCCGTCACCCGCAGGGCGCTGGAAACCGCCGCCCGCAGCGCCACACTGTGGGACCGTAACGGCGAAAACCCCATAACGATTGATTGCGATCACACCTGGTTCATGCCCGGCATGACCTGCATTGCCGTCTATGATGAGGACACCGGCGAGCCGCGCCCCTCAACGCGCGAGGATCTGGCCCTGATCACCCGGGTTGCGGACCGGCTGCCGCATGTCGATGCCGTCTGCATTGCAGTGAAGAACGTCGAAGAGTCGAACCAGTTCGGCGAGATCGACGAATTCGCCTGCCTGATGGAAAACACGGTCAAGCCGCTGGAGTATCTCTGCGAGCACCCATCCTCCCTTGATGCGGTGATCGAGATGGCCGCGGCCCTGCGCGGGTCTCAGAAGGCGTTGAGGGAAAAACCCTATTTCCTCCATCTGATCACGCCGCTGCCGGTCAATCTGGCCCGGATCCATTCCGAGCAGATCATCACCGCGGCGCGGGCAGGCATCCCGGTCGGGATCGGCACCTTGCCAATCGGCGGAGCCTCTTCGCCAATAACTCTGGCAGGCTGCATCACCCATGCGCTGATGACGGATTTCGCCGCCGTTGTGCTTGGCCAGCTGGCTGCCGAGGGCAGCTTCTGCGTTGGCTGTTCAGATGTGAACTTCATGGAACCCGCAACCGGCGCTATTGGCAGCTTCTCCCAGACCTCGGTCGCTGACATGGCGATGTGCCAGATCCGCCGCGCACTGGGCTTCCCTTCGCTGACCGGCATCGGCGGCTGCTCGGTGGCGCGGCGCTTTAATCAGGATGCGGTCTGGGAGATTTCCTCGAACATGACCCAGATGTTTTACAACCGGCCAGCCACGATTGACTACATGGGCTCGCTTGACCAGGGGCTGACTTACTCGCTGCACGCACTTCTGCTGTGCGACGACCTGGCCGGGCTGCTGCGCAAGATGTGGCAGGGGCTGGAAGTATCTGACGGCCAGATGGCGGTGGATCTCATCCGCGAAGTCGGCCCTGCCGGCAATTTCCTGGCCCATCAGCACACGGTCGACAATTGCCGCACCCAGGTCTGGAATTCCCGCTACTTCGGCCCGAACATTCCCCTCAGCAACGCAGGCGCGCCGGACCAGGACCTGCTGGAGCGGATCGATGATGATCTCAAGGAGATGCTGGCTGAACTGGAGCAGCCGGCGCTGCCGCCGGAGATCCAGGTTGCCATCGATGCGGTATTGAAAAAGTACCGCAGGCTTGCGGCCTGACGAAGCATCGGCGCGGGGCTGCTGGCCTCAGGCTTCTGATGTCAGCCTGCGGCTTCAGCCACGATCCAGTCACGGAAGGTTTCGGCTGCAGCGCTGGGGCTGTTCTTCAGTTGCAGCCAGTAGGCGCGCTGAGAGTTTTTCACCTTTGCCTCAATCACCTGCAGTTGGCCGGACTGAAGCTCTTCGCGGATCAGAAATGACGGGCACAGCGTCCAGCCAACCCCGGCCGCAGCCAGGCTGACCGCCGCATGCACGCTGTCGGTCTCTATGGTCTCCCGGGTGCCGCAGGCTGCCAGCTGCGATGATTGCAGCCACTCCTCGAACAGGCTTTCCTGCCCGCTGATGCGCACCACCGGCAGCGGCTCTGTGCCGGGCGGGGCAGGGCCGTCTGCTGCGCAGACAGCCACCAGCGGGCAGCGGGCGATGGCCGTGGCGGGAGCAGGCTGGGCCGGCCCGCCCAAATAGATCTCGGCATCCGGGTCGTAGCCGTGCCGGTCCGGCCGCCACAGCACCGTGCGGACCTCAACCTGAATGCCGGGGAAGCTTGCGTGAAATTTCGGCAGATTGGGCAGCAGCCAGCGCAGAGCAAAGCTGGTGTTCGACAGGATTCGCAGGCGCGAGCCCTGCGGCTGCCGGTAACGGCGCAGCGCATTGCCGATCTGCTCCAGCCCAGGCGAGATATCACAGTATAGCTGCGCCCCGGCTGCGGTCAGAGACACACCGCGCGGCTCGCGGTTGAACAATTGCAGCTTCAGATGGGTCTCCAGTGCCCGCATCTGCTGGCTCAGCGCCGCTTGCGTCAGGCCGATCTCCTGCGCCGCAAGCGTCATGTTGCTGAGCCGTGCCACGGCCTCGAAACTGTGCAGCCATTTCAGCGGTGTCGTCATGCTTATCCATAAATTTTCTTATCCAAAGATTGGAAATTTATCTATTTGTTCCGAACCGGGATATCCAGAACATTAGCTGGCAATTGCCCCGCCACGCGGTGCGGCCTGCAAAACCAGGGGGAAACATGTGCAACACGCACGCGGCTCCGGCCAATCTGCTGATCCTGATCTCGGACGAGCACCGCAAGGACGCGATGGGCTGCGCGGGTCATCCGATTGTCAAAACGCCAAACCTGGATGCACTGGCCGCGCGCGGCGCCCATTTCACCAATGCCTATACGCCGTCGCCAATGTGTGTGCCCACCCGTGCCAGCATCGCCTGCGGCGACCATGTGCACAGGATCCGCCATTGGGACAGCGCTTCGCCCTATGACGGCAGTATCCGCAGCTGGATGCGTCACCTGCGCGATCAGCACATCGAGACTGTCTCCATCGGCAAGCTGCATTTCCGCTCCGGCGAAGACGATAACGGTTTCAGCGAGGAAATCCTGCCGATGCATGTGGTCGGCGGTGTCGGCTGGCCCGTGGGTCTGCTGCGGGAAACCCTGCCGGATTATGATTCCGCGGCAGAGCTGGCAGCTGATGTGGGCGTCGGCACCAGCACATACACCGACTATGATCTCGACATCACTGCCGCCGCAGAGGACTGGCTGCAGGCCAAGGCAGGTGCGGAAAAACCATGGGCCGCCTTTGTCTCTCTGGTCAGCCCGCATTACCCGCTGACCTGCCCGGAGGAATACTACAACATGTATGACCCGGCCCGGGTCGACTTGCCTGTGGGCTATGCAGACCGTTTCCGCCCGGAGCACAGCGAGCTGAAGAACGTGGCAGGTTTCTTCGACTATGACCGCTATTTCGACGAGCAAAAAATGCGCGAGGCCAAGACCGCCTACTATGGGCTGACCAGTTTCATGGACAATTGCGTCGGGCGCATCCTGGCAGCGCTCGAGGCCAGCGAGCAGGCGGAAAACACGGTCATTGTCTATGTCTCGGACCACGGCGACATGATGGGGGACCAGGGGTTCTGGACCAAGCAGGTGATGTACGAGCAATCCGCCGGCGTCCCGATGATCGTCGCAGGGCCAGGCGTGCCGGAAGGCCGGACGGTGGCAACCGGCGCCTCGCTGATCGATCTGGCGGCAACCGCGATTGAGGTCACCGGTGCTTTGCACGACACGGACAGCAGCGCCCTTCCGGGGGTCTCGCTGCGCGCGCTGGCCAATGCCGATGATGATCCGGAGCGGACCGTTTTCAGCGAATACCACGACGGCGGCTCCACCACCGGTACTTTCATGGTGCGGTGGCAGCAGTGGAAATATGTACACTACGTCGGCCACCCGCCGCAGCTTTTCAATCTGGCAGCAGATCCGGACGAATTGCAGAACCTTGCCGCGGCTCGGCCCGGCGACCCTGAGGTCCTGGCTGCACTAAGTGAGGGAAGACGGCGCCTGCTGGAGATTTGCGACCCGGAGGCTGTGAATGCGCAATGCTTTGCTGACCAGAAAGCCAGGATCGCCGCGTTGGGCGGCGAGGAAGCCTGCCTCAACGCCTATACCTTCAACCACACGCCCACCCCGAGCGAGCAGAAGAAGATCCGCGAAGGGTCTGCTCTCTGAGATGAGGCGGCTTTCCCAATGGAAGGGGGAAGCCGCCGGGCTGCGGGTTGTGCAATTCGGACCGGACCCGCCTGCGTGCCTGCTATAGGGGCTTGTTTCTGGCACCGCATGCCCCGCCTGGCACAGCTTTGCTGAGGTTTCGCTCAGGTATCTCCCTCAACAGGCTCGCTGTAACACTTCAGGGCAACACCTGTGCAAAACAGAGCTGTCTGCCACTGACTTGCTGAGTTTGTATTTTTTGGAGATTTGGTGGAGCCTAGCGGGATCGAACCGCTGACCTCCTGCATGCCATGCAGGCGCTCTCCCAGCTGAGCTAAGGCCCCAAACCTATCCGCTTTCCAGTGTCCGTTCCGTTTCCGGTGCGGCCCGTCTTGCGGTGTGAGCGTCGTTTACGGGACGGCGGCGCGGGCTGCAAGCGGAAAATGCGCCGGGGTCCAAATTTTTTCCGGCCTCGGCCGGAGAGCAGTCCGGGGAAGGCCATGCGCCGCCCCGAACTGCTTGAACAATATCAGGAATCGTCGTCCGGCGACGACATGTCGGCGATCTCGTCCAGCGAGACGTTGTCATCATCATCGTCATCATCCAGGACGTCATCGCCCAGGTCGACATCGACGTCGTCGTCATCTTCCAGGACCACATCGTCCGCGTCCATGTTCTCTTTGGCCTTCAGGGTGGCCGCGTCTTCGGCATCGGCTTCGATCATCCGGGTCTTGCCGGTGTCCAGCTCGACGGCCTCACCCGTGTAGGGGCTGATGATCGGGTTTTTGTTCAGGTCATAAAAGCGCTTGCCAGTGGTGGGGCAGACGCGCTTTACACCCCATTCTTCCTTGGGCATGTGGATCCCCTTGATTTACTGGTGAGTCGTATCGACGATTCCGGTGCCTTGCCATATGAGGGGAGCACTGTCAAAGCCTTTGCCGGAAAGGGACGCGCGCATGGCCGAACATCACCTGCCAGGGGACCCGCCGGTTCCGCTGACCTTGCGCCGCTCGGCGCGGGCGCGGCGGATCAGCCTGCGGATATCCTCGCTGGACGGGCGGGTGACGCTGACCCTGCCCAAAAGCCTGCCGGAACACGCGGCGCTTGCCTTTGCCGAGGAGAAAGCCGATTGGATCCGGTCGCACCTGAAAAAGCACCCAGAGGCTGTCGAGGCGGGCTTTGGCGCGGTGCTGCCCGTCGACGGCCAGGACCGGGTCATCGAGCGCGCAGAGGGGCGGCGTATTCAGCTTGATGCAGGCCGCATTGCTGTGCCGGGGAACAACCCGGGCCGCCCCTTGCAGCGATACCTGAAAGAGTTGGCCCGCAACCGGCTGGCCGAGGCCTCGGATTTCTACGCCGCCCGGCTGGGCAAGGGCTACAATCGCCTGACCCTGCGCGACACCCGTTCACGCTGGGGCTCCTGCACCGCAGACGGTGCGCTGATGTATTCTTGGCGCCTGATTCTGGCGCCGCCCGCGGTGCTGCGCTATGTCGCCGCTCACGAGGTGGCGCATTTGCAGGAGATGAACCACTCGTCAGACTTCTGGGCAGTGGTGGAACGTCTTTACGGCCGTTATCAGGAACCCCGCGCCTGGCTGCGCGAAAACGGCGCCAGCCTGCACCGCTACCGGTTCGGCGAATAAACCAGCGCTTTGCTGAGCGGGCCGCGCGGGCTAAGCTCTCTGCAAGTTTTCGTTTTCTGTTTCTCCGTTTGCCGGAGGCCCGCCCGTGTCAGACAAACCGCAGCGCCGTCTTGCCGCAATCTTCATGCTGGATGTCTCCGGTTTCAGCCGGATGATGGCTGAGGACGAGGAAGGAACGCTCAATCAAGTTCTGGCGCAGCAGCAAAGCTTGATCGCACCGGCAGTGCGCGCGCATCAGGGCCGGATTGTCAAGCTGATGGGCGACGGAGTGCTGGCTGTCTTTCCCAGTGTGATTTCCGCGGTGGAGGCGGCAGCGGATATTCAGGCCGGCGCCGCACGCGGCGGCCAATTGAAGCTGCGGATCGGCATCAACCTGGGTGAGGTGATAATAGCTCAGGGTGATGTCTATGGTGACGAGGTCAACATTGCCGCCCGTCTGGAGGCGCTGGCGCCGGTTGGCGGCGTGGCTCTGTCAGCAGCCGCATATACCCAAGTCCGCAATCGAATTCCCTACAAGTTCGAGGATCTGGGCCAGCACGAGGTCAAGAACATCCCCGAACCGGTGCAAGCTTATGCACTGGGGGAGGAGCTGACCTCCCTGCCTGGATTGAGCCGGGCTAGTGCAGAAGACTGCGAAGCCGGGCCCCGGCCGCCGCGCAAACAGACCAGGCGGCGCCGATGGATGGCGGCTGCGGTTGTTGCTGCAATGGTTGCAGCAGGCGGCAGCTGGTGGATGGCGGGAATGCCCGGCCTGCAGCTGAGCCAGGCGGAGGCGCCGCCGCCGACTGTTCTTGAAGCCGCTCAGCTGCCGCCGCTGATTGCGGTGCTGCCCTTCACCGCCGCATCCGAACCGCCGGAGCTGGCCCGGGCGCTTTCGGGTGAGGTGATACGGGCCCTGGCTTCTTCTTCGGGGCTCGCGGTGGTGGCGCAGGATAGCAGCCTGGCCGCCGCCGGGCTGCAGCCGGAGCAGGCTGCAGAATTGCTCGGCGCCCAATATCTGGTCAGCGGCCATTTGCCGGGCGCTCCGTTGCAGGGCATTCGGCTGCGGATCCACGGCACCTCCGGCCAGGCCGTTCTTCCCGCGCACCCGCAGCCGAACCTGACGGCGCTGACGGTCTCGGTAGCGTCGGAAATCCTGACCTACTTCAGCCAGCCGGTCCCGGCATTCAATCCGGAGCAGGTGCCGGACCGGGCAGCGATGCAACTGCTGGCGGCGCGCAGCCAGATGGCCGCGGGTCTTAGAGAGGAGGCGGCAGCTACCCTGCGGCAGGCGCTGATTCTGGAGCCCGGCCAGACCGGGGCGCAAACGCTGCAGGCCGAGCTGGAGCTGGACTTTTGGTCCGGCCCGCTGGCCAGCCTGCCGCAGCGGGCAGCGAGGGCGGCGCACCGGCTGGACGGCCTGCCGGAGACACCCGGCATTCTGCGCATACGCGCCCTTGCAGCGCAGCTCGCAGGCAAACAGCAGGCCGCGCTGGATCACGCCCGGCGGCTGCAGCAGTCCTTTCCGAATGATGCCGATGGCCATCTGCTGCGTGCATGGCTGCTGCAATTGGCGGGGCAAGAGGAAGCGGCGGAGGCGGCCTACAGAACGGCGCTGCGGCTCAACCCGGTGCAGCCCGCGCGTTATCACAGCCTGCGCGCAGCGATGCTGTTTGCCGCACGGCAGGAGGGCGCCGCCACGGCTGCCGCCGTCACCGCCCTGGAGCTGGATTCCGGGATGCGCCTGGCCCAGGCCGTGCACTGCGCGGGGCTGGCCGGCCAGGGCCGTATCGCCGAAGCAGGCGGGGCCTGCGCGCAATTGCGGGCTGCCAGGCTTACATTGGATCAAGCCGCCGGTGCCTTTGCCTTTGGCAACGGGGCAGCGCAGCAGCGGCTGCGCAGCGCGCTCAGCAAAGCAGGCCTGCCGGAAAGTCCTTGATCCGGCTGGCGGGCCGGGAGGCCGTGCACAGCCCGGAACCGGCGTCCCGTGATCACGCGTGCGGATCTGTCCGCTTGACGGCGGCAGGCTTTGTGATCACATGAAAGGATGAATTTGACAGCCCGCTCTTCCCAGGACGCTGCCGCCCCGGCCCATGACCGCGTCTACCGCGCCTTGCGCACCCGCATCATGCATGGCGAAGTGACCCCAGGCGCTGCGCTCACCCTGCGCGGCATCGGCCGCGAGTTCGAAGTCTCGATGACTCCTGCCCGTGAGGCGGTGCGGCGGCTGGCAGCGGAAGGCGCGCTGTTCCTGTCCTCCTCCGGCCGGGTTTCGACGCCGGAACTGACCAACGAACGGATTGAGGAGCTGGCTGCCCTGCGCGCCCTGCTGGAGGTGGAGCTCGCCAGCCGCGCCCTGCCGCGCGCGCATATGGCGCTGATCGACAGGCTGCAATCAATCAACGCAAACGTGGCCGAGATGGTCTCTAAACGGGACGCTGTCGGCTATATCCGCACAAACCTGGAGTTTCACCGTACCCTTTACCTGCGTGCTCAGGCGCCGGCGATGCTGGCGATGGCGGAAACCGTCTGGCTGCAGCTCGGCCCCACCATGCGCGCGCTCTACGGCCGCCTGCGCCGCACCGATCCGCCGCAGAACCACCGGCTGATCATCGCCGCGCTGAAGGCCGGCGACGAGCCGGGCCTGCGGCTGGCGGTGCGCTCGGATGTGACCCAGGGGCTGCGGCTGCTGGCCGGATAACAACCGCGCAGGCGGGCGGATAAAGAATTTCTACATTCTTTTGTGGAAGTTTTGCCGCTCGGGTGAACCTGTGCCGGGGGTGGTCTTTGTCGAATGTGTTTCTGATTTTTGCAGCTGCGGCCGCTGTGTTCAGCGCGCCGGCATTGATGCTGCTGGCCGCGGAGCCGCCGCAGGCCGGCGAGGCAGCACTGGTCCTTGCGCCGCCCTGGGGGACGGGAGCGGCTGAAATCGCGGCAATCTCGGGCCTTCGGGAAATCGCCCCGGAGCGGGCGCCGCTTGGGGCCTTGGTGATGCTGGAGCAACCGCAAGACGCCGGCCGGCTGTACAGCCACGGGGCATGGCTTGTTCTCAACGGGAAAAGGGTTTTGGAATTATGCGCAATCTGACAGCCGCTGGGCTGCCTAAGACTGAAAGAACAGCGCCGCTGGCAGCCGAAAGGCGTGTCCAGCAGGTATCCAGCTGGCTGCTGATGCCGCTGCCGGCCGCCGCAGCCTATTTTCTGAACGGGGCGGCCTTCTGGTGGGCCTTTGGCCTCCTGAGCCTGGTTCTCGGCGTCCTGGCCTTCGTGTCGCAAAAACTGCCGGACTCGACGCGCGACTACCTGCTGAGCTTTTGCTTCGTCGGCCACTGCATCCTCTTTACCGCGTCTCTCAGCGGTCATGCCTGGCAGCTGGATGCGCATATGCTGTTCTTTGCTGCCCTGGCCATTGTGTCCACACTGGCCAACCCGCGGGCGCTGATCTTTGCGACCGTGCTGGTGGCCCTGCATCACATCTCCTTCAGCATGCTGCTGCCGGTGCTGGTGTATCCCGGCGGCGGCCTGAGCGAAAATCTGATGCGGACGGTCATGCACGCAGCGATCGTCCTGCTCGAGACCGGTGTGCTGCTGATCAGCCTCAGCAAAAGCCGGGCGGCTGATGCGGAACTGAAGCTGCAGCAGCAAGCCGCGCGTGAGCAGGCGGAAGCGGCCGAGCGGGCGGAAGCCAAGGCCACGCAAAGCCAGCAGGATGCAGAACGCGTGGTTGGCATCCTGAGCGAGCATCTGGGGGAAATGGCTCGAGGCCAGCTGGATTGCCGTATCGACGACCGGTTCCCCGAGGAATACGTGCAGTTGCAGGATAACTTCAATGACACGGTGAACACGCTCAAGGACACCATCCAGCAGGTCCTGGGCGCGACCAGCAGCATCAACAACGGGGCGACAGAAATCAGCAGGGCGTCTGATGATTTGTCCAGCCGGACCGAAAGCCAGGCCGCGACGCTGGAGCAGACCGCGGCAGCGCTGGAGCAGCTGACGGCGTCGGTCAAGTCGGCTGCCGAGGGCGCCAAAAGTGTGGAACACACCATGGGCGAGGCACGGCTTGATGCCCAGAACAGCGGTGAAATCGTCAAGGATGCCGTCTCCGCCATGAGTGCGATCGAAGACTCCTCTTCCCAGATAGCACGGATCATCGGCGTGATCGACGACATCGCCTTCCAGACAAACCTGCTGGCACTGAATGCCGGGGTCGAAGCCGCCCGCGCGGGCGAAGCCGGCAAAGGCTTTGCCGTGGTTGCCTCGGAAGTCAGGGCCCTGGCCCAGCGGTCCGCGGATGCGGCAACGGAAATCAAGACTCTGATCGGCGAAAGCTCCAAACACGTCGGGCACGGGGTTGATCTGGTCGGCAAGGCCGGGGACGCCATCGGGAAAATCGTCGAACGGGTGAACCACATCTCGGGGCTGATTTCCGATATCGCTGAGGGCGCCGCCGAGCAATCGACCGGGCTGAGCGAAATCAATACCGGCGTGAGCCAGCTGGATCAGGTGACGCAGCAGAATGCCGCCATGGTCGAGCAGGCAACCGCAGCCGGCCATATGCTGCATTCGGACTCGCAGGAACTGGCCAAGCTCATGGCCCGCTTTGAAACCGGCTCTGCGGCGGCAATGCCGGGAACCAAAGCGGCCTGAGGAGGCGTGCGGCATGCCCTGCGGGGCAAGCCGTGGAATGCCGCGCCGCATTCCAGCCTAAGAAAACCCGGCGTTTGCGCCGGGTCCGCTTCCTTGCCGGCTGCGGGCAGGTTCCCAGGCTGTTTCATAGCTGGTAGAATTCAAGACTATGAAAAACCGCCCAAATCGCCGCCTGGCTGCGATCCTGGCTGCCGATGTGGCCGGGTACTCCAGGCTGGTGGGGGTGGATGAAAAGGGCACGGTTTCCGCGCTCCGGCACATTCGCAGCGGGGGGGTTGAGCCGCTGACCGCTCAATATGGCGGCCGCATCGCCAATACCGCTGGCGACAGCTTCCTCATCGAATTCCGCAGTGCTGTGGATGCGTTGCGGGCTGCCCTCAATTTCCAGGACCGGTTGCAGTAAATAAATTCTGGAGTTCCTCAGGATCAGGCCATTGCGCTGCGCATCGGGCTGAACGTCGGGGATGTGATTTCGAGTGGCGGGGAACTTCTGCCGCCGGTCCTTGATCAGCTCGGCGGCGTCCGTTCGGGCCACTCGGCTTGCCAGCTCAGAACCGGAAGAAAACGCCCGAGGAGATCACGGTTTGGCCGGAATCAAAGGCCACCGGGCTTTCTCTTGCATCTCCCAATAGCTCAGCATGCGTCACCCCCAGAAATACGCCGGTGCGTTCGGTGACCGCATAGGCGGCCCGCAGTTCAATTCCGGCCCGCTCGATCCCCGATCCAACCTCATACCGGGCAAAGGACGAAGCCGCCGCCTCGGCCGCTGTCACACTATAGAAGGCCTGCGTATAAGAGCTGTCCGCCCAGGTCACAAAGGGTTTGGCGGACAGGCTCAGGCGCGGGGTTGCCTGTGTTTCAAAAGCGGCAGCCAGCGTGGCTAGCGTGCCTTCATGCCCATCGCTGCCAAGGCCGTGGCTGACTTCGAATTCCAAGTCGGCAATGCCTAGGCCATACTCGGCAAAGACGGTCAGCAGGGCACCGGTCTCGACATCGCTCAACCCGGTCAAGCGCGGGTCGTCCGCGGCCGCGCGTTCGTTAAAGTCGTAGCCGATTGCAAACCCCAGGCTGGCCTCTCCGCGCCCGTAGTTGCGCAGTGCATAGACCCCAAGCCCCTTTTCGTTCAGGAAGTAGCGGTCCTTCCAGGTCAGGCTGATAATAGGGAAGGC
>JBFOLS010000672.1:0-2037 GCA_040830225.1 Leisingera sp. | reverse complement strand
CTGCCAGGTCGCCAAATCGTTGAACAGCCGGTTCGGCGCGGGCAGTGAACCGCCGCCGAATGTGTTGCGGATCTGGCTGCCGCGGCCCAAGAGCGGCATCACATGCTGAATGCTAAGCTGACGGTCGAAATCAGTGCCGCCCAGCCGTACCCCGTTTGAGGCGAGAATGCGGGTGGTGCCATCCGGCTGCTGCTCGAATGCGGTAAAGTCCGAGGTGCCGCCGCCGATGTCGACGATCAGCCCAAGCCCCGGTGCGGGTGCCGCGGCGCGCAAGGCCGCTTCGGGTTCAAACATGAACAGGACGTCCTGAAAGCCTGCCGCAAGATAACAGGCGCGCAGGTCCTTTTCAGCCTGGGTGTTGCGGTCTTCGTCCTTGGAGTGGAACCGCACCGGCCGCCCTGACAGAGCATGGGTGAACTCCATGCGGGTAGCGGTTTCAGCCCGATTCTTCATTTCCGCCAGAAAACGGGCAATGATGGTGGCAAAGCTGATCCGCTCGCCTCCCAACAGTCTTTCCTCGTGCAAAAGAGGGGTTCCCAGCAAGCTCTTGAGCGCGCGCATGAAACGGCCTTCCTCGCCGCCAGTCAGCGCGCGGGTAGCGCTGTGGCCGATCCGCATGTTGCGGGACCCGTCCTCAAAGAAGACAGCCGTTGGCAAGGTCTGCTCGCCCGGTTCCATCTCAACCAGCCAGGGGCGGCCTGCAACCGCAATTCCGGCCGCCGAATTGGAGGTTCCGAAGTCAATGCCAAGCGTATTGGGTGAGGTCATGGCGCGCTCCTTGTCAACCGGCGGGAGCGGGCCTGAATAGCGAAGGGTCAGCTGGCTGGCAAGAGGGGCACCGCCGCTCTGCTGGTTTAGCCGGCAGCCAGTTGCACAGCTTCCTTGCGCAGCAGATAGGGGCGTGCGGACATGCCGTAGTTCTGCCTTACCTGCTGGCAGTCACGCGCCACCTCAGCCAGGCTGGGAAACAACAAAAGAAGTTCCTGCAGGGCACTCTGGTCGAGCGACTTCAAGGCCATTGGCCCCGGATAGAAGGATTCTGTCAGCGCGCCCTCGGCAAAGATCAGCTGGTGGCAGTCGAACATGATGTGGATGTAGGTCACCTGTTCGCAATGCTTGTCAAACCGTGCGAACTGGCCGCCAAAAGCTTCGGCGGCGTGTTTGGCCCGTATCAGTTTTTCTCCATCCGCATTTCGGAGAACCATTCCGTGCTGCGGAGAAACCCGCATCGGGCGTTCGTTTCCAAACGCATGCTTGAGGATCACCACCGGCCGCAAGTTCGGGTGCAGTGCCAGGTCGCTTTGGCTCAGAGCCCGGCTGCCAGTCCAGCGCACCGGCTGAAAGCCGTTATCCGCTGTCAGCACCATATCGCCAGGCCGGATATCCTCGACCGGGATCTGGCCGCGCGCGGTTGCAATCAGGGTTCCAGAGGTGAAGCAGGGCACCGCATCGCGGAAATCAAGGTCGTTAACCAGCGGCGTGGCGCCCGATCCGTCGGCAGCCGTATCGTTGTCCATGTCAGCAAGGGTGAATTCGCCGCTGCCAGTGACGTCGGCGTCGTTGACGTCATGCCCGTCGACGTCATCCACCGCGTCAGCAATGCCGTCGCCATCGGAGTCGCCGGAGGCATCGATCACCGATTGATCCACGCCATGCCCGGCCTCGGCAGCATCACTCAGCCCGTCATTGTCTGAGTCTGTATCCAGAAAATCGGCAGTGCCGTCGCCATCGGTGTCGACCGGCGTCAGCCCGCCTGTTTCATAAGCGTCGTCAAGCCCGTCGCCGTCGCTGTCCGTTCCGGTAGGCGCAATATAGCTGCCCGTGGCCTGTGCTTCGACATTGTCGGTGATGCCGTCATTGTCGCTGTCCAGGTCCAGGTGATCGGCAATGCCGTCGCCGTCGCTGTCGGTGGTCGTAACAGTGCTGCTGACTGTGAAGGTTTCGGTGACGCTGGAGCCGAAGTCCGGGTTGGCACCGGAATCGACTACCGTGACGCCATCCACCTTGATGGTATAATTGGCAGCGTCGCTGCCGCTG
>JBFOLS010000671.1:0-4765 GCA_040830225.1 Leisingera sp. | reverse complement strand
GGCATTGCGGCCTATAAATCCCTTGAGCTTATCCGCCGCCTCCAGGACCAGGGTGCCCGCGTGACCCCGGTGCTGACGAAGGCGGGCGCAGAGTTCGTCACACCGCTGTCTGTTTCAGCACTGGCTGGAACCGCTGTGCATCAGGAGCTGTTCGATCTGACGGCAGAGGCGGAAATGGGCCATATTCAACTCTCGCGCAGTGCCGATCTCCTTGTTGTGGCACCGGCTACGGCAGATTTGATGGCCAAGATGGCACAGGGGCATGCAAACGATCTCGCCTCAACCCTTTTGCTGGCTACCGACACGCCGGTGCTGCTGGCGCCTGCAATGAATGTCCGCATGTGGGAGCATCCTGCGACGCGGCGCAATGCCGAAACGCTGAAAGGCGACGGGGTGTCCTTTGCTGGTCCGAACGAAGGCAGCATGGCTTGCGGCGAATTCGGTGCCGGCCGGATGGCGGAACCGGAGGAAATCCTGGCGGCCATTGCGGCAAAGCTGTCAGACGGTCCTTTGAAAGGCAAACGCATCCTGGTCACCTCCGGCCCGACGCATGAGCCGATCGATCCGGTACGCTACATCGCCAACCGCTCCTCGGGGGCGCAGGGGGCGGCGGTGGCCCGTGCTCTGCAGTCAGCGGGGGCTGAAGTGGTGTTCATCACGGGTCCGGCAGCGGTGCGCCCGCCGGAGGGGGTGCAGGTAGTTCCGGTGGAAAGCGCCCGTGAAATGGAGGCTGCGGTGCAGGCGGCTTTGCCGGCAGACGCCGGCGTCTTTGCTGCCGCGGTAGCGGATTGGCGCGTTTCCAGCGCCTCGGACCGCAAGCTGAAGAAATCCAAGGACGGGCTGCCGGTTCTCGAGTTTGCCGAAAATCCGGACATTCTGAAAACCGTTTCGCAAATGAATGAAGGCCGCCCGGGGCTTGTTGTGGGCTTCGCGGCGGAAACCAATGACGTGGTTGAAAACGCCACCGCCAAACGCAAGCGCAAGGGTTGCGACTGGATTGTCGCCAATGATGTTTCGCCCGCAACCGGCATCATGGGCGGCAGCGAAAACGCGGTGATCCTGATTTCCGAGGACGGCGCCGAGGAGTGGCCGCGTATGGGCAAGGATGAGGTGGCCCGCAAACTGGCCGCCCGCATTGCTGCGGCGCTGGCCGGATGATTGCGAGTGTTTGTGCGAAGAGGTAGCGGTGGAGCCGGGCTGTAATCCGCACGTCCGTTCTGGCTGAATTCTCAGCGCTGCCCTTCCTGATTCCCGCCAGGCTCACGTCATAACCTCCGCATCCTGGCCTGCCCGGAAGCCAGCAGCCGCGGAAACGCCGAAACTTGGCAAGACTTGATCTGAAGCTTGAGCAGGCCCTTTTGCCCGACGTAACCAAATCTGAATATGCCAACGCCGGTGCCAACAAGTTACGGCCTGCGCAGACCGTTGGTCCTGTCCAACTCTGGATGTTCAGCGTTCAAGATAGGCCGGAACCTGCCTTTCAAGCTACCCCTGTCGAGCCGAAGCCGCCTTCACCGCGCTTGGTGTCTGACAACTCGCCGGTTTCTACCATTGGAAAGCGGAGGGCATGCGCGATAACAGCCTGAGCAATCCGGTCGCCGTGGTTAATGGTGAATGGCTCTGATCCGAGGTAGTACAACCCGCACTTCACCTCTCCGCGGTAATCAGCATCCACCGTGCCCGGACTGTTGGGCACAATGAACTTGTGCTTGAGAGACAAGCCGGAACGGGGGCGGATCTGCATCTCGGTACCGTTGGGCAGTTCAACGCAGAAACCCACAGAGATCAGTTTGAGATCGCCATGAGCAAACGTCACAGACCCATCGGGAAGGAACGCCCGAAGGTCCATTCCTGCGGCCCCTTCAGTGGCGTACGAAGGCAGCGGGAGGTCAGTATTTCCCTCGACGCGCTTGAACTTGATTTCACTCATTCTTTCCTTCCTTGGCAAAAGACGCCGACGGCATTTCCGCTATCCGCTTGCAACCCGCTCAGCTGCGGCAGGGACTGGCTGCGGGCAGCGCGTTTCCGATTAAACCGGCAGGCCGTGACCTTCCGCTCTCCATTTGCTTGGGTCACTTCGGCACCCAGCGGCCTTCCCAGATGCATCGGCCGCGCACCGTGGGCTGAATACGTCATTCCACGTGAATGTCACAGGTCCTGAAATGCTGTGCATGTCAGCGTGTGTTTTTGGCGTCACCTGTTCTGCAGGGGTATACCGTGTTTTCCGGCTTTTGCTCGAATTGCCTGCATGGCAGAAACCATTGGGAATACGTATGGCTTGAGCCCTGAACACGGAAACCGTTCGAGCAAGGCGGGCCGACGGAAGCCGAATACCATGGGAAGGTGCAAGGTGACGATGACAATTTGCAGGCAGCCGCCGAAGCAGACGGGGGCCTTTGAGGTGAAAGCAGAAACTGCCAAACGGGTTTTCAGCGCATATTCAGACCTTCCGGTGCGGAAAGCCGCAGAGCTGACTCTGGGCCGGGAACTGAGTGAAGCGAGACTGGCCAACCGTGTTGCGCACTGGATTGCGGCCCGGGCAGGTCAGGTGCGTCTTGAGCCGGTGAAGCCCTTGTCCGGGACCGACGGCCGGGCAGGTGCAGCCTGATGCTGCGGATTCTCCTACTTGCAGCGCTCGTCTGGTGGGGCGGCCGCTTTCTCGGCCTGCCGCGCAACCTTCGTATCGGGGTGCTGGCAATTCTGTTTGCAGCTGTGCTGGCGGTGCAGTTGTCTCTACCGCAGGGCAATCCGCTGCGGGAGGCCACAGGCGGTTCTGCCGCCTCTTGGATGCTGCTGGGCGGCTTGGCTCTTGCTGCTGCCGTTTATGCGCGTATCGTGGCGCATCTGAAAGCCCGTGCCCAGCCTCAGGAACCTCCGATGACCACGTCTCCCAGCACCTTTACTGAAACGGAGCTCAGCCGCTATGCCCGCCACATTGTCCTGCGGGAACTGGGCGGGCCGGGGCAGAAGAAACTGAAACAGGCCAAAGTTCTGGTGATCGGCGCCGGCGGCCTGGGGGCCCCGGCGCTGCAATATCTCGCGGCAGCAGGTGTGGGCACCATCGGGGTCATCGATGACGATGTGGTCGACAATGCCAACCTGCAGCGGCAGGTGATCCACAGGGATGAGGATATCGGCAAGCCCAAGGTGTTTTCGGCGCAAGCGGCTATGGAAGCGCAAAACCCCTATGTGACCGTGCGCCCGTACAACCGGCGTCTCGGCGAAGAGATCGCAGCAGAACTGTTTGCGGACTACGATCTGATTCTTGACGGCAGCGACAATTTCGAGACCCGGTATCTGGTCAACCGCACAGCGGCGGCGCTGGGCAAGCCGCTGATCTCCGGCGCGCTGTCGCAATGGGAAGGCCAGCTCAGCGTGTTTCATCCTGCCAAGAGCGGTCCCTGCTACCAGTGTATCTTCCCCGAGGCTCCGGCTCCCGGCCTTGCCCCCAGCTGTTCAGAGGCCGGGGTGATCGGACCCTTGCCCGGGGTTGTCGGCTCGATGATGGCGGCCGAAGCCATCAAGCAAATCACCGGTGCCGGTGCCGTGCTGCGCGGTGAGATGCTGATTTATGACGGGCTCTACGGCGAGACCCGCAAGATCCGCTTGTCGCCGCGCAAGGATTGCCCGGTTTGCGGTTCCAGCTAACCTTGCAAAGGCACGCAACCGCCGCGCGCCGTCCGGCGCGCGGCCACGCCCAACGCCGGGACAGGCATCTTTGATGCCTGACCCTGGAGGCGGGAGGACGCTGCTCTATTTACAAAACCCGGTCCAGATCCGCGATCAGGTCTTCTGCATCCTCTAGCCCCACAGACAGACGGAAGATGCCGTCGCCGGCATAGGCGCGGTAATCCGCCTCCTGCAGCGGATCCAGCCGGAACGAAGTCTCCATCAGCCCTGCCGTTTCCATCCAGAACACCAGTGAGCGGTGATGCCCCAGCGACACCGCATAGTGGATAACCTGCAGCTGATCGATCATCTTTTGAGCCACCGCCTGACCCGCCGCAGCATCGCCAACCTGGAAAGCAATCATGCCGGAGGTGTTGGACATCTGCGCCTGCACCAGACCGTGCTG
Organism: Leisingera sp.; assembly: GCA_040830225.1. Taxonomy (GTDB): domain Bacteria; phylum Pseudomonadota; class Alphaproteobacteria; order Rhodobacterales; family Rhodobacteraceae; genus Leisingera. Next base: position 690 of record JBFOLS010000671.1, on the reverse strand, counting down.
GGGATGAGAGGCGAGGCCCGGATACATCACCCGGGTGACCCGGGGATGCGTTTCGAGCCATTCGGCCACTGTCTGGGCGCCCGCTTCATGCGCCTTCATCCGCAGCGGCAGGGTGGCCATGCCGCGGGAGATCAGCCAGGCATTGAACGGCGACAGGACGCCGCCATGATGAATCGCCGCCTCCAGCCGCATCCGGCCGATCAATTCCGCCGAACCGGCCACCGCTCCGCCCACCGCATCGCCATGGCCGCCGATGTATTTGGTGATCGAGTGCATCACCAGATCGACCCCAAGCGCCTGCGTGTCCATCCCAAGCGGCGAGGCAAAGGTGGCATCGCAGCTCAACAGCGCGCCGCCGGCATGGGCAATCTCAGCCACTGCCTTCAGGTCGGTCAGCCGGAGGATCGGGTTCACCGGGCTTTCCGAATGGATCAGCTTTGTGTTCGGGCGCATCGCGGCAGACACCGCTTCCAGGTCCGAGAGGTTGACGGCAGAGACTTCGATCCCCATTCGCGGCAGCGTGTCCCGCGCCAGTTCCGCCACCCCTGCATAAGACACATCCGACACGATCACATGGTCGCCCGCCGACAGGAAGGTCAGGAAGACCGCCGTCGCCGCTGCCATGCCCGACGCGGTGCACAGGCAATCCTCAGTCCCCTGCAGCGCCGCAATCTTAGCCTCCAGCGCGGC
>JBFOLS010000670.1:0-6701 GCA_040830225.1 Leisingera sp. | reverse complement strand
TGGCAGCGGTTTCATGCTGTCGGACCACGGCATCCCGGCAATTTTGGCCAGCGGGCTGAAGACGCTGGAGAACGTTCGGAATTGTTCGATAGCCGATCTGCTCGAACGGCATGACTTCCAGATGCTGGACTATATGGTGAATTGCCCGCGCCGGCAGTGGCGGACAAAGGCAGCCTGGACTTGTCGGTTCTGGCAAAGGAGCCCACCCGGCGCCGCGAACGCCGCAGTGCCCGGCGGAGTGCCTGAACAAGGCAGGGTTTCTCCTTCGGCGCACGCCGCCGCTTTTAGGTCAGACCACCGTTCACGTGGATGATTTGCCCCGTCAGATAGGCCGCGTCATCGCTCAGCAGGAAGGTTATGGCACCGGCCACATCATCAGGTGAGCCGAGGCGCAACAGCGGGATGCAGGTCTCGCTCTGCCGCAAGGTTTCAGCGTTCAGCTGGCCTGTAGAACCCGCATCCTTGCGGATATAGCCCGGCACCACGCAATTCACGGTGATGCCGTCCTTGGCAAGCGCCAGCGACAGGCTGCGCACAGCGGTTTCCACTGCGCCCTTGGATGCCGCAGACGCGGGAAACTGCGGCATGCCGGTCCGAAACACATGGGCGGTGAAGCTGCTTACACCGACGATCCGGCCCCGGGCGGAGGCGGCCAGCATCGGCTGCGCCGCCTGGGAAAGCTCGAAGAAACTCTGGCTGTTGCCCTGGAAGGCATAGGCAATATCGGCGGGTGTCATCTCTTCCAACGGCACCAGCAGCGGGAAGCCAGCATTGGCCACCAGCGCATCCAGAGCACCGAATTCCTCGTTATGCGCCTGAACCAGCGATCTGCCGGTTCAGACTTCTGAGAGGTCCCCTAGAGCCGTTTTCACTTCAGCCCCTTTGACGCGCGCTTGTTCCGCTACCGCTTGCAACCGTTCGGCAGAGCGCCGGGTGTGCAGAGTCAGCCTCGCTCCAGGGCGTGCCAGCCGTGACGCGACTGCAGCGCCAATGCCGGACGCGGCTCCGGTCACGACCGCTGCGGTTCCATCGCTCATGCAGGTTTCTCCTCCTGATTCCGGCCAGTAACCCAGCCGCAGAAACTGCCAACTCCGCTGCTCCGGCGGCATACCGAGCAATGTATCCATGCCAAGCGGCGCCACAAGCTCCCCTGCCCGGATCCGGCCCGAAGGAGAGTATCAACAGCGCAATTTGTACATGGCTGCTCGCACAGGACCCTCCGGCGACAGCTGCCTGCCCTTGCGGCTCAGGCTCTGGACAACACCGGGAAATGCGCCAGCAGCGAAGCCTTGGCCTCCAGGATATGCGCCCGGGTCAGGTCCGCAGCCCGGCGGGCATCCCCCGCTTCGCAGGCCGCCAGGATTTCCAGATGCTCCCGCTCGGCCCGCGCCATTCCGTCACTCATCACCAGCTGCGCCCGGATATAGCGGTCGATCCGGTCCATCGCCCCGCGCGCAGCCTCGCGGTGGAAACTCAGCGCGCTGGCACTGTAGAGCGCGCCATGGAACTCCCGGTTCAGGATGCCCCACTCCAGCGGGTTCTTGCAATCGGCAAAGGCCTCGCATTTCTGCCGCGCCTGCGCCAGCAGGTCCGGCCCCATCCGCGGCACCGCATCGCGGATGATCTCCGGCTCTAGCAGTGCACGGAAGTCGAAGATTTCAGCGGCCTCATCCGCCGACAGCCCGGCCACCACGGCACCTTTGAACCGCTGTGTCTTGACCAGACCGTATTCCTCCAGCCGCGAGATCGCTTCGCGCACCGGGATCCGGCTGGTTTTGAACCGGCGCGCGATCTCCTCCTGCCGCAGCGGCTCGCCCTCCTCCAGCCGCCCGTCGATGATCGCCTGGCGCAGGGCCTCGAACACTGCGGCCGAGGCCGAAGCGGCTTTGGAGATATCAACGGGATCCAGATTCATTGCGCAGGTCTCCTTTCAGACAGGTCTATTGGAACCTGTCCGTGCGGAAAAGCACGCCGTGGATGGAATTTCAGCCCGCCTGCAATGCGGTCACACTTCCAGCGACACCCATAGAACCTTGGCGTCATCCTCGCTGACCGACACGCAGCCGTGGCCCATGCCGCTGTCATAATAGACAGAGTCCCCCGCCCCCATGCGCAAGGGCCGGTAGTGCTCGGTGTATAGGATCAGCTCGCCGCTCAGCACAAACATGAATTCCTCGCCCCGGTGGCGTACCCAATTGTCGAATTCGGTCACATCCCGCGCCTTGATAGTACTAATGTAAGGCACCATCCGCTTGCTGGTCAGCTCGCTGCACAGCAGCTCGTGATCGTAGGTGGTGGTTTCTTTATGCTCACCCAGCCCGGTGCGGGTAAAATCCCGCCGCCCGGTGACTCCGCTTTGCCCCGATTGCACAAACAGCTGCGGCGTTTCCAGCTCCAGCGTCTGCATCAGGCGGCGGATGATCTCGAAACTGGGGCGGGTCTGGTTGTTCTCGATCTTCGACAAAGTGGACCTGCCGATGGCCGCAGCCCGGGCCGCTTCCTCCAGTGTCAGCCCCTTTTCTTTGCGGGCGTCGCGAATCATTTTTCCCAGGATTTCCCCGTCCGGAGCCTCGATAGCTTCGGGGCCCAGTCCTGTTTCCTCTAAGGGAATTGGTTCCATGCGCGTAAATTCTCCTGTTCTGCAAACAGCTTAGCTTTGATGTATCTATGGGTCAAAATTTCCGGGACCGCACTTTTTGTTTGCAATAGGGAAAAAGTTTCCTATAGGAGACGCAACGTCGTATACGGCAGCATACGTGCCGGTCCTGGACCGCATTTCGGAGGAGAAACCAAATGAGCGCTTATGATCTGATCGTGGTTGGGGCCGGACCGGGCGGTTATGTCGCAGCAATCCGGGCCGCACAGCTGGGCCTGAAGGTTGCTTGCGTCGAAGGCCGCGGCTCGCTGGGCGGCACCTGCCTCAACGTCGGCTGCATCCCCTCCAAGGCCTTGCTGACCTCCTCTGGCAAATATGCCGAACTCTCCCATCTCTCCTCGCATGGCATTTCGGCCGGGGAGGTCAGCCTGGACCTGAGCGCACTGATGGCGCGCAAGGACAAGATTGTCGGCGATCTGACCAAGGGCATCGCCTTCCTGTTCAAGAAGAACGGCGTCGACCACATTGAAGGCTGGGCCAGCATCCCGGCTCCCGGCCAGGTAAAGGTCGGCGACGAAACCTACACTGCAAAGAACATCCTCATCGCCACCGGTTCGGAACCCGCCACCCTCCCCGGCGTGGAGATCGACGAGGTGGACGTGCTGAGCAGCACCGGTGCGCTGGCTCTTGAAGCCGCGCCAGAGCATCTGGTCGTGATCGGCGCCGGCGTGATTGGGCTTGAACTCGGTCAGGTCTGGTCACGCCTCGGCTCCAAGGTGACGGTTGTGGAATACCTCGACCGCATCCTGCCCGGCATCGACGGCGAGATTGCCAAGCTGTCCCAGCGGGCGCTGTCCAAGCGCGGGCTGAAGTTCCAGCTGGGCCGCGCGCTGAAGACCATCGAGAAAGGCGAATATGGCCTGACCCTGACCCTCGACCGTGTCGGCAAGGATAAAGCAGAGCAGATCGAGGCAGACAAAGTGCTGGTCGCCATTGGCCGCCGCCCTGTGACGAAGGGCCTGGGCCTGGAAGACCTTGGCGTCTCCATCAACACCCGCGGCTTCATCGAAGTGGATGAAACCTTCCAGACTTCCGTCCCCGGCATCTTTGCCATCGGCGACTGCGTGCCGGGCCCGATGCTGGCGCATAAGGCCGAGGAAGACGGCGTTGCCTGCGTGGAAATCATGGCAGGCGAGCATGGCCATGTGGATTACAATACCGTGCCCGGCGTGGTCTACACCGACCCCGAGGTTGCCTCGGTCGGTCAGACCGAAGAAGCGCTTAAAGAGGCCGGCACCGGCTACATCTCCGGCAAGTTCGCCTTCATGGCCAACTCCCGCGCCCGCTCCACCGGTGAGACCGACGGCGCCGTCAAGGTTCTGGCGACGCCGGAAGGCAAGATCCTCGGCGCACATATCTGCGGCGCGCATGGCGGTGATTTAATTGCAGAATTGGTGCTTGCGATGACAAAAGGTGCTACTATCGAGAAGGTTGCACGGACATGCCACGCACATCCTGCGATGGGTGAGGCAGTGAAAGAAGCCTGCCTCGACGCGCTTGGCCGTGCCATCCACGCCTGATCTGGAGGGAACTGCCAGATGACGATCCAGCTAAGACCCCGCCACCCGGAAAAGGCCCATAAGGCCGACAGCGCCATCCCGCGCAAACCGCGGTGGATCCGCAAGAAGAAGATCGAAAGCGCCGAGTATTATGAAACCCGCAAGCTGATGCGGGAGCATGATCTGGCGACCGTCTGCGAAGAGGCCGCCTGCCCCAACATCGGCGAATGTTGGTCCAAGCGCCACGCTACCATGATGATCATGGGCGAGGTCTGCACCCGCGGCTGCTCCTTCTGCAATGTGACCACCGGCAAGCCGGACACGCTGGACGCCTTCGAGCCGGGCCGGGTTGCTGCAGCGGTCAAGAAACTGGGCCTGCGCCATGTGGTGATCACCTCAGTCGACCGGGATGACCTGGAGGACGGCGGTGCCGAGCATATCGCCCAGACCATCCGTGCCACCCGCCACCAGAACCCCGGCACCACCATCGAGGTGCTGACCCCGGATTTCCTGGGCAAGGGTGCGGCGGCTGATGCGGTGTTCGAAGCGGCGCCGGACGTTTTCAACCACAACCTGGAAACCGTGCCGCGCCTCTACCCGCGTGTGCGCCCCGGCGCCCGCTACTATACCTCTCTGCGGCTGTTGGATGACGCCAAGCGCGCAAACCCGCAGCTGTTCACCAAGTCCGGCATCATGGTCGGCCTGGGTGAGACCCTCGACGACGTGCGCCAGGTGATGGACGACCTGCGCGCCGCACAGGTCGATTTCCTGACCGTGGGCCAGTACCTGCAGCCCACCCCCAAACACCACCCGATCGACCGTTTCTGGTCGCCGGAAGAATTCGAGCAGCTGGAACAAATCGCCCGCGCAAAAGGGTTTCTGCACGTGTCGGCGACGCCGCTGACCCGTTCATCGTTCCACGCGGATGAAGATTTTGCCGCCCTGAAAGAGGCCCGTCAGATGGCCTTGGCAAAGGGCATTTAACCTTAACGCAAGCGGGAGGAGACCCATGGAAGCGTTAAACTCAGCAGTAGGCTGGATAAATGGGATCGTATGGGGGCCGGCGATGCTGGTCCTGATCCTAGGTGTCGGCTTTTTCCTGCAGGTAGGCCTGAAGTTCATGCCGATCCTGAAAATCGGCACCGGCTTCAGCCTGCTGTTCAAGGGCCGTGAAGGCCAAGGCGATGGTCAGATCAGCCCGTTCAACGCGCTGATGACTTCGCTGTCGGCCACCATCGGCACCGGCAACATCGCAGGTGTTGCCACCGCGGTCTTCCTCGGCGGCCCCGGGGCGCTGTTTTGGATGTGGATGACCGCTCTGGTCGGCATGGCCACCAAATATGCCGAAGCCGTCTGCGCGGTGAAATACCGTGAGAGGGACGAGCTGGGCAACTATGTTGGCGGCCCGATGTATTACATCAAGAACGGCCTCGACTCCAAATGGGCCTGGCTGGGCGTTGCCTTTGCGCTGTTCGGCGCGGTTGCGGCCTTTGGTATCGGCAACGGCGTTCAGGCCAATGGTGTGGCACAGGTTCTGGAATCGAACTTTGGCGTCAACACCTCGGTCACCGGCGTGATCCTGATGGTTCTGACCGCCGCCGTGATCCTGGGCGGCATCACCCGCATCGGCGCGGTTGCCGGTAAGCTGGTTCCGTTCATGGCAATTGCCTACATCATCGCAGGCCTGCTGGTTCTGCTTCTGAACCTGGGCAACATCGGCAGCGCGCTGTCGCTGGTCTTCACCTATGCCTTCACCCCGTCGGCAGCCGAAGGCGGCTTTGCAGGTGCGGCAGTCTGGGCGGCGATCCGCTTTGGTGTGGCACGCGGCGTGTTCTCGAACGAAGCGGGCCTGGGTTCTGCTCCGATCGCCCACGCGGCTGCCGAGACCAAAGGTCCGGTCAACCAGGGCCTGATCGCCATGCTGGGCACCTTCATCGACACCATCATCGTGTGCTCGATCACCGGTCTGGCAATCATCTCCTCCGGCGCATGGACTTCCGGCGAATCCGGTGCGGCGCTGACTTCGCTGGCGTTTGAGACCACCCTGCCCGGTATCGGCGGCTCTCTGATCGCAGTTGCCCTGTCGATCTTTGCCTTCACCACCATCCTGGGCTGGTCCTTCTACGGCGAGAAATGCGTCGAGTTCCTCCTGGGTGTGAAATCGCTGATCCCCTACCGCGTGCTGTGGATTGTGATGATCTACTTCGGCGCCACCGCGGATCTGGGCTTCATCTGGCTGCTGGCGGATACGCTGAACGCGATGATGGCCATCCCCAACCTGATTGCCCTGGCCCTGCTGAGCCCGATCGTCTTCAAACTGACGAAAGAGTTCTTTGCCACCGGCGGCAAATCGGAAGAAGCTGGAACCGCAGCTGAATAACCATCGGCGGGGGGGCGCCCCCGCCCCCCCCACCCAACCCCAAATCCACAACCCCCGGAGGCGGCGGATGGGCCCCCAAAATTTTCTTCCCCTCGCTCACAACCATCAAAAAACCAAGAAAAAAGAGGAGCCCGTCCCGCCGGGGCAGGGCAAAATATTCGACGGC